>JAAYXS010000453.1 GCA_012515775.1 Phycisphaerae bacterium | reverse complement strand
GGGGTAGCTAATCAGGACTGCGTCTCCCGTATTCGAGGCCCCGTGTAACGAGTAGTAGCCGCCCAGGCTGATGTGATTGAGATCCCAAAGGGACTCGAGGCCGCCCGATCCCGGCCACCGAGCGACGATGGTGCCGTCTTCGAAGTTGCTCGCTAACCCGATAAGGCTTTGGCCGTCGCCCGTCACGGCCTTGGGATAGAACGTCCTGTCTCCGAAGGTCGAGGGCACCCAGCTCGAGCCCACCCCTTCCCGCCACAGGTACGACGAACTCCCTCCCGTGAAGCCGAGCACGGTGCGACCGTCGTAGGACAGATCCAGCATCTGGGAAGCGCCGGGAATCTCGCCCCCGGGTAGGGGCAGCGGCTGAAAGCCGGTGGTCTCAGTCCAACGCCCGTGCGGGCCACCCGTGAGCGACGCAATAACCGTCGAGCCATCGCCGGAGAGCCGCACCGTCGAGCCCAATGGGATCGGCAGAGGTTGAATGTCCGCAATTGCCACCTCGCCAACCAAGCAACCAAGCAGCCCCAACACTGCGAGCATACTTCAAAATGTCATTCTCTTCCTCCAGAAGATGCTGTCACGTGGCGGGCGCTACGCTAGCGACCGCTAGCGTCAATATCACCAAATCAGACGCGCAATAGCAAACCTATTCCTGTGGAGACATCCCTGCCCCACCGCATCGTCGTAAGTGCAGTCCCCCACTCAGTTTAGATTGCAGTTTGCGCGCCGGGTTACCTCGCCGCCGGCTTCGTCAGCTTTACGTATTCCCGCACCAGTGCATCATTGGGCGCACCGCGCAGTGCGATCTGAAAGGCCGCATTCGCCTGTGCGAAGTCCTCGCGCTGGAACTGCATATAGCCCAGCAGGAAGTACACGTCCGCCGTTACTGCGTGCCCCCTCACGTATTCGTACAGACGTTGCACGTGCAGGTCAAAGTCCTCGGGATCCGAGTAATACTTGCCCAGATTCAGTGGAATGAACTTCAAATTCGGCTGAAGTTGCAACGCCCGCCGCAGTGCCGCGGCCGCTTCATCGTAATGACCCATGGCCATCTGGGCCTGCGCCAAATGAATGCGCGAAGCCGGATCGCCCTGATTCAACTGACCGGCCATTGTCAGCGCCACGACCGCCTGCTCGTATGCGCCCGACTTCAAATCGTCCAAGCCCGTCCGCAGCGCCGTCTCGGAATTGGTCAAGGCACGCTCGCGCCGCTGCTGCATGTCCACTTCATTGAAGCGCCGCCCGCGCTCACGCATGTAGACATACCGTTGCCCGCGATAGAGCTGCTCCACCGCAACGCCGTAGTCCGTGTTGTACGGGTTGGGGTATATCGGCCCCGTATCCCACCACGACGTGTCAGTCGGGTAGTAATACGAAACCGGGTACCCGGCGTAATACGTGATCTCTTGCCGCCGCGGTGGCGCACCACCGGCTCGGCCCGCTCCGCCCCACTCGTCCCCGGGCCGCTCCCGCGGCCGCGCGACCCCCGCCTGGGGCGGCACCACCTGCCCGGCCTCAACCACCTCCAGCACCGCTTGGCGCGAGTTGTTGCCCGGCGCGCTGCGCGCCGGAATAACCGCTACTGGCACCCGCCGCCCGTCTCGCATGATGAACAGCGGCTGCGGGTCCGGGTCGGAAGCCCAAGCGCCGGCTGGCAAACTCGTTAGAATGAGCGTCGCAACCACAAACGCAGGGCGAGTCTTTCTGAACACGAGCGGCCTCCTCGCTTACGTTGACACCATTATAGACGTTGGGGCAGCTATCCTATTCCCATACATCGGAGTAACTTCGTCCTAAATCGGCTGATCGAGCTGGCATTGCACGTTCACGCTCTAACCGACAACCGGATGGTGTCAAAAGGCCTTTTCCTCCGTAGCCCGGCTCGGCTCGGGATGCTTCATCAGCCCCCCGGAATCGCTCCCGGGCCGACCCGCGCGCATCAGCAGCTCGGACACAAACAAGCGGCAATTATCTGTCATTGTCCTTTCCGGCCACTCACGCTACCTCTAATGGCGCTGTAAACTATTGGTGTTAACAGCGCGGGAGGACATGCGAGTGGATTTCTACGTCGGCATCGACGTCGGCGCGATTAGCGTCAAGGTCGCCTTGCTCGCTTCCGGGTCGACTTCCAATCCGGATGGCTCAGAGCCCGGGCGTATCGCCTCGGAACCTGAGTTCCATAACCCCTTGCGCCAAATCCAGACGCCGGGCGCAGTCCCGCCCGTCAGCGTCGCAGCACCCAAGCGTACACGCGGCCGCCCGCTCGAAGCCGTCCGCGAAGCTCTGGAAGAGGTCCTGGGCGCTTTACCTGCTGATTCTGCGCTACGCGTCGCCATCACCGGTTCAGGCGGCAAGCTCGTGGCCCAAGCCCTTGGAGCGCCGGTCTTCAACGAGTTCCAAGCCTGCGCCCGAGCGGTCGACCGCCTTATGCCGCAGGCGCGGACCGTGTTCGAGATGGGCGGCGAGTGCAGCCGCTATCTGCGGCTCTTGCCCGATCCCGGCAGCCGCCGCCTGGGAATCGTCGATTACAGTAGCAACGGCGATTGCGCCGCGGGCACCGGCGCGTTTCTCGATCAGCAAGCCGCCCGCCTTCAATACGCAGTAGAAGACATCGCGACCATCGTTGCCGGCG
>JAAYXS010000452.1 GCA_012515775.1 Phycisphaerae bacterium | reverse complement strand
CGCCTTAGCGCTATCATCGCACAAAACGACTTAGCAGAAATCACGGTCGCCCACATGCAGGTTCCGTGTTGCACTGGAATCCTGCACGCCGTGCTCGAAGCGCGGCAGCGGGCCGGCAGCAGCGTGCCGGTCGTCAGTGTGGTGATTGGTATTCACGGTGATATTTTGGAGCGGCGCGAAGTTGTCGCCGCTGGCGCGGAGTTTTAGTTACGTCCGGTCGGCCGGACAGCAAGGAGCATTTTGGATGTTTTGTAACCAGTGTGAGCAGACGCGCGGATCGGGATGCGTTGAGGTCGGAGTGTGCGGCAAGAATGCCGACGTACAGTCGCTGCAGGAAATCCTGCTCTATGGCCTGAAGGGAATGGCGGCTTATGCCCACCACGCCCGCCGGCTCGGAGCCACGGACGAGTCGGTCAGCGCCTTTATCGAAGAGGCCCTCTTCGCCACGATGACCAACGTCAATTTTGACGTGCCCACGCTGTTCGAAATGGCGCTTGAATGCGGCCGCAAGAATCTGCGCGTCATGGAGATGCTGGACGAAGCCCATGTGCAGCGGTTCGGCAGCCCTTCGCCCGCCACGGTCTACGAAGGCACCAAGGCCGGCCCGGGCATTCTCGTGACCGGGCACGACCTGCTCGACCTCGAAGATTTGCTGAAGCAGACCGAGGGTACGGGCATCAACGTCTATACGCACGGCGAGATGCTGCCGGCCCACATGTATCCCGGCCTGCGAAAGTACAAGCACTTGGCCGGCAATTACGGCGGCGCCTGGCAACGGCAGAAGGTGGAATTCGCGGAATTCAGCGGCCCCATCGTCGCCACCACCAACTGCGTGCTCATCCCGCGCGAGGAGTACGCCGACCGGCTCTTCACCACCCGCGTCACAGCCGTCCCGGGCGCCAGGCGTTTGACAAGCAATGATTTCTCAGCAGTCATCGAGTGCGCCAAGAAGTGCGACCCGCTGCCGGAAGAGCGCGTCAGCGAATCGACCGTCGGTTTCCATCAATCGGTGATCCTCGGCCTGGCGGACAAGATCGTCGCCGCCGTCAAAGCCGGGAAGATCAGCCACTTCTTCCTGGTCGGTGGCTGCGACGGCTATGAAGGCGCGCGAAACTACTTCTCCGACTTCGCCCAAGCCACCCCGAAGGATTCACTCATTCTGACGCTCGGCTGCGGCAAGTTCCGCATCCGTGATAACGATTACGGCACGCTCGACCTGCCCGGCGTCGGCCCGATTCCGCGTCTGCTGGATATGGGCCAGTGCAACAACGCCTACGGCGCCATCCAGGTCGCGGTCGCGCTTGCCAAGGCTTTCGGCTGCGGCGTTAACGATCTGCCGCTGACGTTGGCGATCTCCTGGTTCGAGCAGAAAGCCGTCGCGGTCTTCCTGACCTTGCTGGCGCTGGACGTAAAAGGCATCCGCCTCGGACCCAACCCGCCCGCCTTCGTATCATCGAACGTGTTTAGAATTTTGCAGGACAAATACAACCTGCGGCTGACAAACGGCCACGCCGCCGCGGACGTGCAGGCCGCACTGGCACGTAAATAGGAATGTGGCCGGGCCGGAGGTGAAACATGGCCGGGCAGTTGTTCGAACGCCACGTTGAGCTGTACGACGCGCTGATTGACTGGCCGAAGCGTCTGGCCAACGAAGGTCCGTTCTTGCGGGCCGTCTTCGACCGGTGCGGCGCGCGGCGAGTTCTGGACGCCGCGTGCGGCACCGGCCAGCACGCCGCCATGCTTCACTCCTGGGGCTTGGAAGTGGAGGGCGCGGACGTCAGCCCGGCCATGATCGCGCGTTGCCGGCAGCAGTTTGGCGAGTCGGGCACACTGCGCTGGACGGTGCGCGGCTTTGAGGAGCCGGCCCCGACGGCGTTCGACGCCGTGGTCTGCCTGGGCAATTCGCTGTCGCTGGCGGGCAGCCGCGGCGGCGCGCAGCGCGCCGTGGCGGCCATGCTGGCGGCGCTGCGTTCGGGCGGCATGTGCGTCATTCAAGTGCTGAATCTATGGAGCCTGCCGGAGGGTCCGTGCATCTGGCAGAAGTTCAGGCGGGCTCGTGTGGACGAACGCGAGCATTTGCTTGCAAAGGGCGTCCATCGCCATGCCGGCGCAGGCTTCGTCGAGTTTCTCGCTCTCCCAGTCGGGGCTGACGAGGAACCAAGCTATGAAACCGTGCGTCTAACCGGCCTGACCCGCGAAGACCTGGCGGCTTTTGCCAGCGCCGGCGGTGCACGGCAGGTGGAGTTTTTCGGCAACTATGCGCGTGACGCGTATGAGCCGCAGCGCTCCATGGACTTGATAGCCGTGGTCGAGAAGGCGTGATGCGCGATTCTGGCCAACAAGCCGGGAACAGTCGAACGCGGCAGGCACCGGCCGACCTGACGATCGACCGTAAGCTGCGCAAGGACTTGCGCACCCTGGCGCTATTTATCGAGCTGTACTGTCGCAAACGCCACGGCCCGGTGCCGCGCGCCGCCGTACGCCTGCGCACGCTCGACGTGGCCGGCGTGCATGGCCGCCCGCTGGAACTCTGTTCCGATTGCGCCAAGCTGGCGGCCCACGCGTTCGCCAAGCGCATGCAATGCCCGCTGGACCCCAAGCCGGCCTGTAAACATTGCCCCCAGCACTGCTACGCCGACCAGTACCGCCGGCAAATACGCGAGGTCATGCGGTACTCAGGGCGCCGGCTGGTTCTTTCCGGCCGGCTTGATTATTTGCTGCACCTGCTCTTTTAGCAGGTGGCGCCAAAGGCGCTATGTTGCGGGCCGATGCGCCCGCGGGTACTTTTCGCAACCGGGCCGAAGGTGGGTCGCGTGCGAAAGCTGAATGCCGTAAAGTTGGCGGCGTTTGCCGGTCTGGGACTGTTAGGCGTGGGCGCCGGCGTCGGGGCATATACCTTTATTTATGCTGAAGGCGCTTCGTACTTGACCGATGATGCGGCCGCGTGCGCCAACTGCCACGTAATGCAGGAGCAGTACCGCGCCTGGAACCGCTCCAGCCATCACGCGGTCGCGACCTGCAACGACTGTCACACGCCGCACGATTTTCTAGGCAAATACCTGGTGAAGGCCCGCAACGGCTATCACCACTCGCTGGCCTTCACCACCGGCTGGTTCCACGAGCCAATCCAGATAACGCCGCAGAATCTGGCGGTAACCGAAGCCGCCTGCCGCCGCTGCCATCAGGACATCGTGCAGGCCATCGACACCAGCCAGCCCGGCCAGCCGCCGCTGTCGTGTACGCGCTGCCACCCAAACGTAGGCCACCTGCATTGAAAGAGAACCAATTGTCAACATTGGCTGCGCACATGCTCAGTGTCTTCTCTATGCCTCGTTGTCTGTGTGGTTTAACTCTCTGGAATGTGGAATTGAGACATGGCAAACCCCGTTGAACCGCCGAAAGACGTGTCGTACACCAACCCGCCGCGGCGCGGCCGAATCCTGTTGTTAGCCGCCGCCCTGGCGCTGGTCGCGGCCGCGACGTTCGGAGTGACGGCCCTGCTGGTCAACATCTTCCAGCACAAGCAGGAAGCGCGCAACCCCTTCTTCCGCGTGGTCGAGCTGGACGACAACACGGTCGATCCGCAAATCTGGGGCAAGAACTTCCCGCAACAGTACGACGGCTATGCGCGCACGGTAGACATGCAGCGCACCAGGCACGGCGGCAGTGAGGCTTTGCCGCACGAGCCATCCGAAAAGGACCCGCGCACCAAAGTCGCGCAGTCCAAAATCGAACTCGATCCGCGCCTCAAGACCATGTGGGCCGGCTACGCGTTCGCCAAGGACTTTCGCGAGGAGCGCGGCCACGCCTACATGCTCGAAGACCAGACTTACACCCAGCGCGTGCTTGAGTTCGCGCAGCCCGGCACGTGCCTGAATTGTCACGCCTCAACCTACGTGGCGTACAAGCAACTTGGCGACGGCGACATCATGGCCGGCTTTGACAAAATGAACCAAATGCCCTACGCCGAGGCCCGGCAGCTTGTAGATCATCCAATCAGTTGCCTCGACTGCCACGATCCGCAGACCATGCAGCTTCGCGTCACGCGCCCGGCCTTCATTGAGGGCATCCGTGTGGTCAAGGCGGCCGAGGGCATGCCGGACTTCGACGTCAACCGCGACGCCACGCGCCAGGAGATGCGCACCTTCGTGTGCGCACAATGTCACGTCGAGTATTACTTCAAGGGCAAAGAGAAGCGCCTCACATACCCGTGGTTCAAGGGCCGCAAGGCGGACGAAATCCTCGCCTACTACGATGAAATCGGATTTACGGATTGGACGCACGCCGAGACCGGCGCCCCCATGCTCAAGGCGCAGCACCCCGAATTCGAGATGTGGAGCCAGGGCATCCACGCCCGCGCCGGCGTAACCTGCGCTGATTGCCACATGCCCTACATGCGCGTGGGCGCCATGAAGGTCAGCGACCACCACGTGCGCAGTCCACTGCTGAACATCGCCAACGCATGCCAGACCTGCCATCGCGTGCCGGAGCAGGAACTGCTCGCCCGGGCCGAGACCATCCAATCCCGCATGTTGTTCGCGCGTGACTTGGCCCTCGACGCCCTCATGGAGCTCATTGACGACATCAAGGACGCGCGCCAGGCCGGCGCCACGGACGAAGAGTTGAAGGCCCCGCGCGACTTCCAGCGCAAAGCCTCGTTCCTGGTCGACTTCGTCGAAGCCGAGAATTCCGCCGGCTTCCACGCCGATCAGGAAGCCGTGCGCGTTCTCATGCAGTCGCTGGAATACTCGCGCCAAGGCCAAAA
This sequence comes from Phycisphaerae bacterium, assembly GCA_012515775.1. Classification (GTDB taxonomy): domain Bacteria; phylum Planctomycetota; class Phycisphaerae; order UBA1845; family Fen-1342; genus JAAYXS01. Next base: position 5,353 of record JAAYXS010000452.1, on the reverse strand, counting down.
GGCGCTGCGGCAGACCAAGCTCGCGCACCCGTGATGAGGTGATAAGGTGATAAAGTGATAGAGTGATAAAGGAGGATCGCGTGCCCCCTTTATCACTATCACTTTATCACTCTGGCGCTACAAAGTCCCGTCCACTCGCCTTCACCGTCAGCACCGGACACGGCGCGTGTTGCACAATGCGCTCGGCCGTACTGCCGATCACTATATGTGTCAAACCGGTGCGTCCATGTGTACTGACCACTATGAGTTCTATCTGGTGGGCTGCCGCGTATTCGCAAACCGCCGACCAGGCATTGCCGAACAGCACTTCCTGCTGAACATCGTCGGTGGCCTGCAGACGCTCCGTTATGATCCGCTGAAGCCCCTTGCGGCAGGCTTGAATCGTTTCGGGGTCAGCAGCCGTCACCGGCAGCGTCGCCGGCAAGGCGACTGAGAAGTCGGCGGTCATGATCGGAGGGATCACGTGCACCACGTGCAGTTGCGCGCCGAAGTGCCGTTTCAGGGCATAGGCGTAGCGCCCCGCCTTAAGTGACAGCTCCGAGAAATCGGTCGGCCAGAGAATGCGGTCGAGTGTGAAGTCCATAGCGCACCTCGCCTGAATTGTATAAGCAGAGCCGGACCGCGGCGGTCCGGGTCGTCAGCTCATGATGGGAGCGCGCCTATGCCGGCCTCAGCCTTGATCCACCTTGGCCATCGCGCGCGACTTCTGGCGCAGCGCGGCGCTGACCAACTCCGCTACCTGCCGGCCTTCCACGCGCCCGCGCAGATCGCGCATCAGCACGCCCATTGCGTAACGCTGCATGTCGTCAGCGTTCGCGAACTGCGACGGTTCCAGCCCATTCACCGTGCTGGAAACCAGCGCACTGGGATCAGTTTCCGAAACGTGCCCGTACCCTAGCGCGCTCATGGCCGCCTGCACGCGCGCGGCCGAATCGCAAGGCGCAAAGTGGTTCCGCAACACGTACTCCAGAACGTCCAGCAGCCCCTCACGCGTCAGCCGCCGGCTGGCATACGCCTCGAACGCAGCATGTATGTCCGCCTCGCTCAAGTCGTTCACGTCCAGCCCGGCGCGACGCCAAGCCTTCAGCCGCTGTATCAACACCACGGCCGCCAGCTTCGCATCGACCTTGAGATCGCGCACCAGCCTGAAAAACAGCTCCCCATGCCGGCAAGTGAGCAGCGGCACCAGTGTGTCGTCCGGCACTCCCAACTCACGTAACCGCTGTTCGCGGTTCCAGACGCGCTCTGGTAAGCCGGCCCGTATGCGCGCCACGCGCTGCGCCGAAATCGCCAGCGGCGGCAGGTCCGTATCAGGGTACATCCGGGCCGCCCCCGGCAGCACGCGTTCAAAGCCGGTCGTGCCGTCCTTAAGCGGCTGACGCGTGTCCGACGGCACGCCCAGCGTCGCCTCGCGCGCCCGAATGGCAATCTCGTTACAAGCCGTCTCCGTGTCTTCTTCGCTGCCCCAGACCAGCAGCAGTGCATCGTCGGCGGCCGCCCGGGTGCGTTTGCGCAAATTCTCCCAGTCGCGCGCCGCCAGAGCTTCAGTGGCCGTGTCTGAGTGCGTTATGTTCGGCAGTCGCGTCAGGCAGGCGATGACGCGTACGCGGTCGGCGAATTCCTTGGCGAACGTGGTGCGCTCCTGCGTGACCGTATTGAGCAGCCCACCGAAACGTTTCAGCACCACGCATTTGACGCGCAAGCCGGCCTCGACCGCCGCGCGCACCGGTTCCCACTGCACGCGCTCGGCCAGGCGCGTGACGTCATGCGCCGAGTACTGGAACGTCTGCGGAGTAACACCGCGCCGCCGGAGTTCCTCGCGAATCTCGAGCAAGGCACACTGCCGATGAGCCTCGTTGTAGACCAGCCGCGGAATCCGCCAAATCTGCGGTACACCCTTGATCTCAACCCGCGTCCCGCCCGCCACGCTGACGTTCACGTCCTGCCGCGCCGCGCCATAGCCGGTGCGCACCTTCCCCGTGCTCCGGCAAATCCGCCGAATCAGTTGGCAAACGTCGGCCGCCTCGTCCGGCGTACACATGTCCGGCTCGGTCACAACTTCGATCAGCGGCATGCCCAGGCGATCGGTCAGATAGACGCGGTCGTGCCCGACGTCCGAGACCTCGCGGCAGGCGTCCTCTTCGATGGATAGCTGGCGAACGCCAATCGTCCGGTTGCCGTACGGAATCGCCCCGCTCACGCCCACGATGCCGGTGCGCTGAAACCCGGCCGGAATGGAGCCGTCCAGGTATTGCTTGCGCGCTATGTGAAGCTCGCTGACGATATTCAGGTCGAACAAGAGACACAATTCGAGCGTGATGTCGAGTGCGTCGTCGTCGATCAGAAACGGCGGGGTGTCGTCAAACTCGTACGTGCAAACCGTACTATGGTGGATGCGATAATAGATGTTTTTGCGGGTCTTTTTTTCCATCAAAGCCGTGCCGTCGTACTCGCCCAATTCCGACAGCGTCGGCCGCATATGCCGCAAAATCTCGGTGTCGTAATCGTTGCTGTAGCGCCCCGCGGGGCAGCGGCAGAAAAGCTTCGTTTCGGTCAGAAGCTGCTGATGCACCTCCAGCCCGCATTTGAGGCCGATCTGCGCATAGTCATCGCGCGTCATCTCCTCGAATGGTTTAAACGCCAATGACATGCCTAAGATTCTCCTGTAAGCGCCTTACTCCTTCGCCACCTATCCTAGCCATTTTCCAACTTTGTGCTATCCCATCTGTTATTGCAGCGCCGCTCAAAGCGCCCGGCGTCCATCAGTTAACGCTCGTACACCTGTTCCCGAGAACATTATCGGATTTCACTGGTCGCACAACGGGGCGAGTTATCACGCTCTTGGCGTTCTCGTAGAATAGCAGCGGTGCGATGTGCCTCAGCTTGACTCTGACCAGATGCCCCAGCAACCCCAAGATCATCCCGGGGCGGTTCTCCAACACGAACTCGAGTCCTACCGTCGTAAACTCGCCCTGCAGATGGCCGGGCGGCGGTTCCTCGTCCTGCTGGCTGTCGCCGCGGTCCCGCCGTTGCTTTTCGTCGTGGCCGATCATTCCTATCCGGCCGGGCTTCCGCGCTCCACTGCCCTGCTGGTCGCCCGGTACTGGTGCTGGTTCCTCGGCCTGAGCTGTCTGGCCCTGCTCGTACTGACTTTCCGGCGCCGCCTGAACCCGCTCTACGCGGCCCGCGCCCTCGAACGCGCCAGCGGAATCGATCACAACTCGATCGTCAATGCCGTCCTCTTGCAGCGCGAGCCACGCGCCACTTACGCCAGCACCGCGGCCGCCGAGCAGGCCGCCGCCGACCTGTCCGAGCACTGGCCGATGCGCATCGGTGAGTCCGGCGCCATGCGGCTGCCGCTCACGCTGTTCACCGTAGTCTTGGCGGCCTGGATCGGCTACGCCCTGCTCGCCAGTAAACCCGTTTGGCCTTCAGTGGCCAGGTTTTTCGGCGCAAGCCGGCCCGCGCCTACGGCCACAACGCTGGAACAGGTTTGCCCCCGGCCCGGCGAGGCGGTCCACGCTGGGCAGGAGCTCAAACTCGAATTTGCGGCTCGCGGCGGCTCGATTCGGCAAGTTACGTTTGAAATGCTCGCCGCCGACCCGGACTCCGGCGACCGTGCAATGCGCTATGAGCTCAAGCCCGTAACGGAACCGGCCGCGAATTGGCTGCTCACGCTCGCACCGCATGAAGTAAACCGCGACATTCACTACCGCTGCACCGCCAATGACGCGGTTCTCACAGGCACCATCCCGGTGCTGCCCGTGCCGATGCTCACCGGCCTGGAGATCGAACTCGAACCGCCGGCGTATAGTGGACTGCCGCTTCGGATAACGAGCAATCCGGATCTGGAGGTCCTGGCCGGTACGCGTGCCACGTTCCGCGCCTTCGCCAACACGGTCGTGGAAAACGGCACCTTCGTTCTCACTAACGGCCACGAAACCAGGACGCGGATGAATGTTGACCCCGCCGACCCGTACCGCTTCGAATTATCAATGGTCCTGGTCGAAGGCGGGCAATACCGCATTGAATTTCACGACCGGCTGGGCGCCCCCGTCAAAGACCCGCGTACTCACCAGATCACGCTCCGCCCGGACGAAGCCCCCACCGTGACCATCGTCGAGCCGGCCGAGGCCGACATGCCCGGCGGCGTGTTGGACGTCACGCGCCACGCGGCGCTCGTGGCCGTCGCCGAAGACGACATCCGCGTGGCGGAGTTCGAACTGGTGCGGGCTGACGCGGGCGCGCTGGCGCGCAACATACTCAAAATGGAACTTGACCCGGACGGGCAGCGCGGGCGCGTCCGCATCCCTACGGCCGATCTGCCGATGAAACCCGGCCAGCAGATGCGCGCTTGGTTCGAAGTCCGCGACGGCCGCACCCGGTTCGACGGCACGCCCGCGGCACAAACCGGCCGCAGCCGTGAGTTCATACTGAGCAAGCCGGCCGAGGCAGTCCGCGGCCGCCCGAGCCAGCAACCCGCCGGTGCTCAGGGGCCGCCGTCCGAGAAGGCCGCGGCCGACCAGCATCCCGCTGACAAGGAGCCGACCGCCAGCGCGTCGGGGGGGCAAACCGGTGATCAGCCTGGATCGACCGGGCCCGCTTCAGATAAGTCCGGAGCGGCTGGCGCGGCGGGAGGGCCCTCCAGTCCCTCCGCTTCAAATGAGGGCAGCTTCGAACGCGATCTCCAACAGTTTATCGAAGAACATGGGGACATGGCGCGGGACCTCGGACGCCGCATACCGAAGCCAGAGCCGGAAGTGGAGCCGGCCGGCGGTGAACCACAAAACCCCGCGCAGGCTGAGCCCCCGGGCAGCACGCCGCCGGACCAAGCCGGCCCAAACCAACCTGCGGCCCCACCCGCGTCCGGGCAGGACGAACCGAACGCCCAGCCCCCGCAATCTCCGCAGCCAGAAGGCACTCCGCCTGCGCCAACCGCACCCCCCCCGCCTCCGCAGCCTGACGGTTCTCCATCAGCGAATCGGGGCCAGGAAAAACCGGGTGGGGCCAAATCCAATCAGGCTGGCGAGGGTTCGCAACAGCAGCCTCAAGCGCCTGAGCCCGCGGGCGGTGCCTCGCCGGAGCGTACCGGCCAAACGCCACCTGCGGCCTCACCCGCGTCCGGCCAGGGCGAAGCGACCGCCCGGCCCCAGCAATTTCCGCAGCCTGGCGGTTCTTCTTCAGCGAATCCAGGCCAGGGAAAACCGGGTGAGGAGGCATCCAATCAGGCTGGTCAGGCTGGCGGAGGTTCGCAATGGCAGCCTCAAGCCGGCGGCGATCAACCGGGTCAGCGTTCCGACCAAGGCGCGGGCGATAAGAACCAGCCGTCGTCCGGCTCGGGACAATCCGACGG
>JAAYXS010000451.1 GCA_012515775.1 Phycisphaerae bacterium | reverse complement strand
CGGTTATAATTCTGGACATGAGCCAAGGGAGTATTCGCTCTCCGCAAAAGCGCCTTAAGTATCCGTGGCTGTTTGCTTTACGGAATGGTGAGCTACCGCCCATAATTTCTTGTTATGGCACCGAGTACCGGCTCTGCCAAACTTTCAAGCATGATTTCTTCGCCGCGACTGGCGTATACGCCGGTCCAGGCAGGCAGGTAGTCGCCAAATTTGGGCGGACGTGCGACTTTCTTTCGTTGCCGCTGGCCTGGGCGGGCGCCTACCTCGAAACCCGTGAGTACGGCGTTCTGCAACAGGCTCAGGGCATTCCCGGTGTACCCCGCCTGGTCGCGCTCGTGGGAGAAAACGTCCTGGTGCGGGAGTTCGTCCCAGGACATCCGCTGGGGCGCCGCGAAGCGGTATCCGACAGCTTTTTCGAGGAGCTTGGAGCGATTCTGAGGGCGCTGCATGCGCGCCATATCGCGTACGTCGATCTCAACAAGCGGCAGAACATTCTCGTGGGCGATGATGGCCGGCCATACCTGATCGACTTTCAGATATCCCTCCATTTGCCGCCCACCGGCTGGCGGCGGGCCTGGCCCGTTCGAAGAATCCTAGCTCGCTTCCAACAGGCCGACCTCTACCACTACTTGAAGCACAAGCGGCGTCTGCGGCCGGACCTGCTCACGCCCGCGGAGCGCGCCCGCGTTGAACGCCTCGGCCTTTGGATTCGCCTGCACCGTCTCCTGGCTCGCCCGCTCACTCACCTGCGCCGCGGCATCTTGGCCCGGTTGCGCACGGACGAGGCGGAAGCGGTGCCGGGTTCCGGAGCCAAGTAATCCGATTTCCTACACGTAGGAGATTTAAATCCGCAGGTCAGGATGAGCCCGATCTGGCAAGCATCCACCGTTTTCAGTTGGCTGCGCCGCTCAACAGGCGAGCGAGTCCGTCGACCGTTCCGCTTCGGTAGGCTTAGCGACGATCGCCGGCTTGTCTTCTTCCGGCGCCAGTCTTGAACGTCTCCAGAGGAAGAACACCGCACAGACCGCACCAATGGCCACGCCCAATATCGTGCCCACGCGCGGCTCAAGTCCAAAACCCACGGCTTCCACCAAAATGTATGTCGTGGTGACGACCGTCATGAACACGGCCGGAATGAAGGCGAGCCACCAACGGCTGTGCCGGCGGGCAAGAAAGACGGCCGCGCACCATAGTGCCACGGCGGCCACAGTTTGATTAGCCCACCCGAAGTACCGCCAAACAACGTCGAAGTTCACGAAGTTCAACGCAAACGAGAGCACAAACAAGGGGACCACCAGTATGTAACGGTTAATCAAGCGTTTTTGGGGCAAGCGGAAGTAATCCGCCAGAATCAGCCGGCCGACACGAAAGGCCGTATCGCCGGATGTGATCGGCAGCACCACGACGCCGAGGACGGCCAGCGCTCCTCCGATCGATCCCATCGTGGCGACGCAGGCATCGCGGACTACCGCGCCGGGGCCGCCCTTGGCCAGAGCTGCTGAAAGCCCGTCGATGCCGTTATAAAAGCCCAGGGCGGTCGCTGACCATATCAGCGCGATCACGCCTTCGGCGATCATCGCGCCGTAGAACACCAGACGCATGCGCTTCTCACTCTTGAGGCAGCGCGCCATCAAGGGACTTTGTGTGGCATGGAACCCGCTTACCGCTCCGCAACTAACAGTGATGAAGATCAGCGGCCACGCCGGCAGGTGCTTGGGGTGCAGATTGTCGAGCGTGAACGGCATCGCTGAAATCCGCCCAGTCAAAAGAGCGAAACCCAGCCCTGCGACCATGACCAACAAGGCCAGTGCAAAGAACGGGTAAAAGCGGCCAATGATGGTGTCGATGGCCATCAACGTGGCGAGGATGTAGTAGAAATAAATGACCAGCATCACGGTCCACATCCACACCGACAATCCAAAGACCGAGGAATTGAGCCACTCAGTTGCGCCGCTCCCGAACAACGAGCCGACAGTTTCAGCCGGAAGGAGCTGTACTATCAGCAGGGCCGGTCCCTTCACGAACACCGTTCCCACGAGCAGCATGAGCAGCAGAATGAAGAAGGTTGCGAAGTGCCGCGCGCCCGTGCCGAGATAGTGGCCGATGAGGTCGGGCAACCCCGCGCCGTCATTGCGGATCGACATGGCGCCGATCAGAAAATCGTGTACCGCGCCGCCCAGGATGCAGCCGAACACGACCCACAGAAACACCTGTGGTCCCCACAAGGCCCCGAGAATCGGTCCGAAGACCGGGCCCAGTCCGGCGATGTTCAGGAGCTGGATCAGGTAGACGCGCCATGTGGGCATGGCGACATAGTCCACCCCGTCGGCGCGCGACAGGGCCGGCGTCGGTCTGCCAGGATCGGGCCTGACCGCTGACTGCGCCAACCGCCCATAAATGAAGTAACCCCCAGTGAGCAGCACCAATCCACTTATAAAGGCGATCATATTGCGCATGGTCCAGAAACCCCAGCCCGGCTGCAAGTCCCCGTACCGCGCGCTTTTTCGTCGCCCCGCGTTCTTTCACGTGCGCCCCGCCCACGCGTCCACGCCTCATGATATCATGCGGATCAGTGAGTGATTTCCCGGACAAAAAAGTCGAGGCCGCCGTGTCCGCCGATACCTCGTTCCGCCCGGAGTTGGATTCAGACCTGGCCGAACGCGCCCGCCGCCTGGATCGCTGTAACATGGCGGAGGTCATCCGCCGCTTGCCCGCCCAGATTGAGATTGCCCTCGGCGACTCCATCGGCCCGCTGCCCGGCGGGAGCTTCGAGCGCGTGGTCGTAGTGGGGATGGGCGGCTCCGCGCTTCCCGTGGACGTCGTGCTGGACGCCTTTGCCGATCGTCAGAAACTGCCCATCAACATCGTGCGGCATTACGAGCTCCCGGATTTCGCGGATGAACGCACTCTGATCGTTGCCAGCTCCTTCTCCGGCGGAACCGAGGAAGTGCTCGCCGCCATCGAGAACCTGCCCAGCGACTTCCCTCACGTCGTCGCCGTAAGCAGCGGCGGCCGCCTCGCCGCCCTGGCCGAAGCGCGCGGCTATACGCTTATACGCATTCCGCTGCAGTATGAGCCGCCCGGATTCCAGCCGCGCTCCGCCGTCGGTTACACGGCGACCTACCTGGCGCGCGTCTTCCACGCCGCCGGGGCGCTTGAGGATCCGCGGCCGGAGCTAAGCGCCGTGCCGGCCTTCCTGCGGCGGCACAGCACGCACGACGAAGCGCGCCGGACCGCGGTGTGGCTGGCGGATCGCATTCCGCTGATCTATACCGACGAGCAACACCTGCTGGGCATCGCCCGCCTGACGAAAATCAAGTTCAACGAGAACGCCAAGCGTCCCGCGTTTTTCAACGCCTTTCCCGAGTTGAACCACAATGAGATGATCGGGTTCAGGGCGAGCTTGGCACGTTTCGCCGTGCTCTATTTCGACGACCCCGCCAGCCGCCCGCGCATCCGCCGGCGCTTCGAGGTCATGCGGGCCGTCTTCGCGGCGCAGGGCATCAATCACGTGGATTTCGGCGAGTGGCGAATACCCGGCGCTACCCGAGCCGAAAAGGTCTTTGCGGCGCTGGAGTTTGCGGATTGGTCCTCCTACTACCGCGCGCTGTTGGACGGCCTGGACCCTACTCCGGTCGACCTTGTCGAGGAATTCAAGACGCTGCTGACGGCGTCGTAGGAAACCTAGAAAGGGCCCGCCTGGGTGTGTGCCGCGGGCCAAGAAGCGCCCGGCGCGCGCACTCGCGCCGGCAGGCTGCCCGTGCCCTCCCAGCCTCCGCGTTCCCCCGCACCAGCGGACTTCCGGGCCCGCTATCTCGTGTTTGCCGGCTGAGCTCCATAACCCGAGCGCTGCCTCAGAAGACCAACCCGCCGGCCGGCCGTCCTGGTCACGGCTTGGCAGATGCGTTTGCTCCGCCCCAGCAATGCCATTAAACTAAGAATTTGAACTCGGCCGCGGCGCTTCAAAAGATGGGTTTGACTACATCCGGTGAGTTTGTCAGGCTGCGAGCTGCCCGCAACTCAGAGGTTGACCGATGCGCGCGATCCTTGAACTGAACCGTGCGACGTTCACCTGCGGCCGCAAGTCAACCCGGCTGTTTGCGCTCGCGACGGCAGCGATGGCGAGCATCGCGTGGGCGCCGGCGCTGGCGAGGTCTCCCCAGCCGCGCCGCGAGGCCGCCGACATCCGGTTCGGCGTGATAGAACCGCCCGTCGTTGCCCAGCGCGACATCACGATCCGCGCGGCCACCTCGAACCAGCAGCGCGCGCCCGTTCCGCTCGAATGCAGCGGCCTGGCGTGGGTTGATGGCTCGCTGTTGCTGGTTAGCGATCGGCATGGGCACGTCCTGTTCACTTGCCCGGTCGACCTGGCGAACATGACCATCGGTGAACCGCGTCCGCACGTGCTCATTCCTAATGAGCAGAAGCTGTTGGATGATGCCGAGTGCCTCGCCCTATGTTCGCGGGGTAGCGACGCGTGGATCGGCTACGCCCTCTGTTCTCTCAGCAACGACCACCGCGCCGTACCGCTGCCGCAGCGGCGCCACATGCTGCGCTTCGTCTATAGCCAGAGCCGCGGCTTCACGGCCGAACGGCCCGTCGTGCTCGATGCGGGAACGATCCGCGACGCGCTGGACGAGCATTTCCAGGCCGTGGGCGTCGAACCGTACGAGACCTTTTACGCCCAGGCCGACAAGAACACCTACCGCTGGGGCAACGTGGAAGGCCTCGCCTTTACTCCCGACGGCTCGCGGGTCCTATGTGCCCTGCGCAACCCGTTGTACCGCGGCCAGGCGCTGCTGTGTGCGATCGAAGGCCTGGAGGAGGCCTTCCACCTTGAAGACCCCGCCCGGATACGTGTGACCGATGTTTTCACTTTGGACCTGGGTGAGCGCGGCGTCAGCGACCTCTGCTGGGATCCGGTGGCGAGGGGCTACCTGATTGCGGCCGGCAAGAGCAATGGCCCCAAGCGCGGCCAAGACGAGCCTTTCCCGCCTAACACGCTGGACTGCGCCTTGTTCTGGTGGAGCGGGCGGAAGTCGGAGCAGCCGGTGCTGTTCGCCCGAACTCCCGATATGAAGGTCGAGGCCGTCTGCCGATTGGGAGAGAGCCGCTATATTGCGATGTGCTCGGACGAGGGCGACGTCAGTGAAGAGCGGGCGAACCGTCCCCAGAGCGTCATAACAATCATGGATTTTTCGGGTTGGTAGGAGAGCGCGACCCTTGGATCAAGGTTCGCTGGAATCTGGGAGCGGTGGCGGCGGGCTGGAAAACCCGGCCGACTTCGAGGCGAGCCTCGGCGCCAGCATTAAGCCCGCCGATCCCTCGGAAGAAACGGTCATTCTCCCTGCGCCGCCCGGGTCTGCGGAGAGCATCGCGGCGGGCCAGCCGGCTTGGGCCGGAAAGACGCTCGGCCATTTCCGGCTGCTGCGTTTGATCGGCGAGGGCACGATGGGGATGGTTATCCAAGCCCTGGATATCCACCTGCAGCGCCTGGTGGCGCTCAAGGTTCTGCGTAAACGCATCGCCGGCCTGGACGAGGCCAAACGCGTCGAGCAGTTTCTGCGTGAAGCACGCGGGGCCGCCCTGATCGAACATCCCAATGTGGTGCGCATCTACGAGATCAACCAGCATGCCGGGTGGTGGTACATCGCCATGGAAATGGTCGACGGCGAGAACATGAAGCAAGTGGTCTCGGCCATCGGGCGCTTACCGCCCGACCGGGCTTGCCCGCTGATCGCCGACGCGGCCACTGCGCTGGCGGTCGCGCATGAGCTCGGCATCATTCATCGCGACGTCAAACCTACCAACCTGATGATTACGCGTGGCGGGCGCTGCAAACTGACAGACTTTGGGCTGGTGCGCTTGAATGATCCCAATGATCCGTTTGACTTCACCGAGCGCTCCGTGGGGACCCCGAGCTTTTTGGCGCCGGAACTGATTCAGCGCCATGGCATCACGCCGGCCATCGATGTCTACAGTCTGGGCGCAACGCTGTACTTTGCCCTGACCGGCCAACCGCCCTATGTCGGCAAAACCTGCAAGGAAGTCCTCAAGCAGCACGTCTCTGCACCGGTTCCCGATGTGCGCGAGAAAGCTCCTGACTGCCCAGAATCGCTCGCGCTCCTGGTGCAACGCGCCATGGCCAAAGACCCCGCCGCACGCCCGACGGCTGCTGACCTGGCCGCCTCTTTGCATGCCGAGTCGATCGCCTGGCGCACCGATGGCAGCGGGACTTCTACTGTGCTCCTTCACGGCAGCGGCGTCCTTCCTGACGGGGCCGGCGCGGTTCAACAACGTCCCGCCGCGCGGCGGAGTTGGCGGTCGGGCCGTGTCTATGCGGTCGGCGCGGCGCTGGCGGCGGCCATCGCCTTCACACTGTGGTACATGAGCGGTGCACCTCCGTCTGAGGACGAGCGCCCGCTCGCCAAGCTGGTAGAGCGGTTCCCCGACGCGCCCGAAACTTATGGCCTCTTGCCCGCCGGGCAGGGCTGTGCCACCTCGCCCGTGCCGGCCGAAGCTCCCGAGTTCAGTTGGGTCGGCAAGGTGGAGACAGCCGGGCTGCGCTTCGTGGCCAGCAAGCGGGGCCGGTGGTACTACGCAATCGACGATCCGGTGGCCCAGCTCATTCGAGAGGAGGACTTCGTCGGCTACACCACCGCCCAAGAGGCGGAAGCAGCCGGGAAAAGCCCTGCCCCGTAGGTTCTGTGCGATGGCTGGAACAAGCGGATCCTATATGCAGGACCTTTTGTATCTCTGATGTCGGCCACCTTCTGCCGGCCAATTCCGAATTCGCACTCGAAAAAACGGCTCGGCGCAAATACAGATATGGCCGACCTATATGGCGCGCTCGAAACGGAGCAGCCCCCCCTGAGCGTCTTCTTATCCCCGTGCCGCGCTAGAATGAGCGGTGAACGCAGCCCGCCGTGCGCGACAGCGTAGGTCCCTTGGAAAAAGCGATCGAGTAAGCGGAACCACTCACTCAAAGAGCAGTGCAGGGTCGGCTTGCCTCGATTGCCGGACTGAAGGAGCCCGAAATGTGTAGCGGGAAACCGGCACTGACGATAGCTGCGTATCTATGGCTGATAATGATGGCTGTTTCCGCACGCGCAGAGCAGACCGTGCAACAAGGGCGCGTGCTGAGCCACACTTCGCCGATCGGTGGATCCCACGTCACGCTTTTCCTCGCCGGAGGTGAGCAGGGTACGGGCGAGTCGGTGCTGGGGTCGGACACCACGAACCGGCATGGATTCTTCCGTATTCCATATACGCCGCCGGCCGATCCAAACGCAGTTCTTTACCTTATCGCCGACGGGCCGAGCGCTGCCGTTCGCTTCGCCACGGTCTTGGGAGCGCCCAGGTACTTCGAGAACGTGACGATTAACGAACGAACGACCGTAGCCACCGCCTACGCCATGGCCCAGTTCATCGTCGACGGTCGAATCGGCGGCCGCTCGCCCGGGCTGCAAAACGCCGCCGGTACGTTCCGCGATTTGGTCGACCCGGTCACGGGGCGCGTCGGAGCGGTACTCGGTTCGCCGCCCAATGGACTGCAAACCTCGACCATGCGCACCTTTAATTCACTGGCCAATATGCTGGTCGGTTGCGCCCGTTCACCCAAATACGCCAAGGCTTTCTTCCGGCTGGCGACGCCGCCGGGCGGGCCCGCTCCTGACAACGCCCTTCAGGCCGCGGTTAACATCGCGCACTATTCGTGGTGGAACAACTCGTTACTGTTCTATGCATCTTTGGTGTATTCACCGTGCCGGCCGGTCTTATGGAGCGCGCCGGAGACTTGGGCGCTGGCCATCAGGTACGTTGGGAGCTTTCCCGAATTTGACGGTCCCGAGGCCGTCGCCTTCGACCCGGACGTGCCGCAAGGCGTCGTCGTCGACGACGCCTGGGTCTTCGACATAGACACCGGCACGCTGGCCGACCCCGCTGGCGGAGGAATGTCGATCCCCTGGGGAATCGCAGTCGACGGCAATGACGATGTCTGGGTCGCCGACTTCGGCGGGCAGCGCCTCGCGCAGCTAGACGGCGCCAGCGGCCGGCCGGTCGCCCCCGAAGGCTACCCCAGCGATGCTCTGGAACGCAGTACTGTCGTCGCGATTGATTCCTCCGGCAATGTGTGGCTATGCAACAACGGGCCGATGACGGAGATGGACGCAGCACAGACTAACCCCTGCGGCGACGGCCTGGTCGTCTTCATCGGCCTCGCGGCCCCGGTCGAAACCCCGCTACTTGGTCCGCCGCAACAACCGTCAGAGTGATAAAAGCGCCCGGGTGCCGACGTCCGACCGTCGGTGACCCCAGGTAAGATCTCGCTCCTCCCCAACAACGTCGCCCGCCATATTCGCCGACGCCCGTCATCGGCTAACATGCGCCGCCGGGTCTGACGAAGGAGCCCAGCGTGACCACGCAATTCGAGATCGGCGTCATCGGCGCAGGAAACGCCGCCGAGGGCATAGTCCACGGCGTTCTCCGCAACAGCGTCCTGCTGGAAGATCGCATCATAGCTTCCGATCCGAACCCCGAGCGCCGCCGCCTCTTCGAGCAGCGTTTCCATATCGCCACCACCGACGACAACTGCCACCTCGTGCGCGAAAGCCGCATCCTGCTCCTGGCCGTCAAGCCCCAGCAGTACCGCGAAGTCGTCCGCGAGTTCGGCAACCTGGTGCGTGAGGATCACCTGGTCGTCTCGATCATGGCCGGCGTTTCCACGGCCAGCATCGAAAACAGCTTCCCGCGCATCAAAGCCCGCGTCGTGCGCGCCATGCCCAATCTGGCCGCACACGTCGGCGCTGGAATGGCCGGCGTCTGCCCGGGGCGCTACGCCAGCGAGGCGGATTTGCTGCGGGCGCAGCGCATCTTCGACGCCAGCGGCAAGAGCGTGCACATCGCCGACGAGGGGCTCATGGACGCCGTCACGGCCGTCTCCGGCACCGGGCCGGCCTACTATTACTTCTTCACCGAAGCCCTCATGGAAGCCGCCAAGCGCGTCGGCCTGTCGCCGCAACACGCGAACCTGCTGGCCAAACAAACCGCCCTCGGCGCCGCGCGAATGATGCTCGAATCCGGAGAGCCGCCGGACGTCCTCCGCGCCAAAGTGACCTCGCCCGGCGGCACAACCGCGGCCGCGCTGACCTCGATGAAAGACAACCAGATCTTCGAGCACATCGTCGCGGGCGTCGTGGCGGCCTTTAACCGTAGTCGCGAACTGGGGGCCTAGGCGTCGGAAGCGCATCGTCTGGGAAGTGCACCGTGATCCGCGGCGCGGTATTCTACAATCACATGTACCTGTGCGGTCCAAGCGGATGGAGAGGCTTCGGAGGGTTTCGCGTGATTTATGAATCGTGAAAACGAGGATGTGCCTCCGCAGGCCGGTGCGCCTGATTCGCCATCGGCGGAAGCGCCTGATTCGTTGAAGCAGGCGGCGCCCGCAGGAGGTGATGACCTGGAGCTGGTGCGGCGATTGCGCGCGGCGTACGCCGAAATTCGGGCGGAGTTGGCCAAAGTGATCGTCGGCCAGGAAGCGGTGCTGGAGCAGTTGCTGATCGCGCTGTTCGCCCGCGGGCACGTGATTCTCGAAGGCGTCCCGGGGTTGGCCAAGACGCTGATGATCAGCAGCCTGGCGCGCTGCCTGAGCCTGGATTTCCACCGCATTCAGTTCACACCCGACCTGATGCCGTCCGACATCACCGGCACCGAAGTGATCCAAGAGGACCGGCGGACGGGCAATCGCTCCTTCCGCTTTCTGCCCGGGCCGGTGTTCACGAACGTGCTGCTCGCGGACGAGATCAACCGCACGCCGCCCAAAACGCAGGCCGCGCTGCTCGAGGCGATGCAGGAGGCGCAGGTCACCGTGGGCGGCGTGCGGCACCCGTTGAATCCGCCGTTCTTCGTGCTGGCCACGCAAAACCCTATCGAGCAGGAAGGCACTTACCCGTTGCCAGAGGCGCAGCAGGACCGCTTCATGTTCAAGGTCCTGGTCGGGTATCCGCCGTATGCCGACGAGTTCGCCATCGCGGAGCGCACGACCGGCGGCCCGCAGCCGGAATTGAAACCCGTGCTGGCGCTGGAGGAAATTCTGCGCTTGCAGGAGATCGTGCGGCGCGTACCGGTTGCGCCGAGCGTTATTCACTATGCGCTGAACGTGGTGCGCTCGACGCGGCCCAGCGCCGCGCGGCGCGACGAGGACGCCGGCCAGGCGGCGGGACGCGTGGCGTTGCCTGCCGCGGCGGCGGAGCTGATCGACCGCATGGTTACGTTCGGGGCCGGGCCGCGGGCTGTGCAATTCCTCCTGCTGGGCGCCAAGGTGCGGGCGCTGCTGAACGGGCGGCATCATGTATCGCGTGAGGACCTGCAGGCGCTGGCGCACCCGGTCCTGCGACATCGCATCATCACCAACTACGCCGCCGAAGCCGAAGGCTACGATACCGACCGGATTATCGAGCACATATTGGAGTCCCTGCCGGCCGGCAGGGGCGACGAGAGCGCCAATGCCCAATTCCGGCAGGTATTTACTTCCTGAAGTAATCGCCCGTCTGCGCGGGCTGGACCTGCGGGCCCGCATGGTGGTGGCGGGCGTGCTGTCGGGCATGCACCGCAGCGTATATCACGGGCAAAGCGTGGAGTTCGCCGAGCATCGGCCGTACGTGGCCGGCGACGACATCCGGCGGATCGACTGGCG
>JAAYXS010000450.1 GCA_012515775.1 Phycisphaerae bacterium | reverse complement strand
CTGGCTGACCCGCAGCGCGACCGGATAAATTCCGAAACGTTCGTGGTGATCAGCTTCTCCCGCAAGCTGGTGCTCATTGGCGGGACGCGCTACGCGGGCGAAATGAAGAAGTCCATATTCACGGTACTGAATTACGTTCTGCCGGCGGAAGGCGTGCTCTCGATGCACTGCGCCGCCAATAGCGGGCACGCGGGCGATACCGCCCTCTTCTTCGGCCTTTCCGGCACCGGAAAAACCACGCTCTCGGCAGATCCACGGCGGCGGCTGATCGGTGACGACGAGCACGGCTGGAGCGACGACGGCCTGTTCAATTTCGAGGGCGGCTGCTACGCCAAGGTCATCCGGCTGTCGCGCGAATACGAACCGGAAATCTACAACGCGATCCGCTTCGGCGCCGTGCTGGAAAACGTAGTGTTGGACCGCGAAACCCGCACGCCCCGGTACGATGACGACTCCATCACGGAGAACACGCGTGCCGCCTTCCCGCTGGAATTCATCGACAACGCGGTCGAGCCACCCCTCGGCGGCCACCCGCGGCACGTGATCTTCTTAACTTGCGATGCCTTCGGCCTCCTGCCGCCTGTGGCGCGCTTGACGCACGCCCAGGCCATGTACCATTTCCTATCCGGCTATACGGCGAAGATTGCCGGCACCGAGGCGGGCGTAACTGAACCGGAGGCGACGTTTTCGGCCTGTTTCGCAGCCCCATTCATAGTTTTGGAGCCCACCCGTTATGCCGACCTGCTCGGCGCGCGAATCGCGCGCCATCAATCCCACGTCTGGCTTGTGAATACGGGGTGGACGGGTGGACCGTACGGCGAAGGCCATCGAATCGCCTTACCCGTCACCCGCGCCATAATCACGGCCATCCTGAATGGGGATTTGGACGATGCGCCGTACGAGCGCGACCCAGTCTTCGGCCTGGACTTCGCGCGGGCCTGCCCGGATGCCCCCGCCGCCGTTCTCACGCCGCGTAGCACGTGGAAAAACACTCAGGATTACGACGCCAAACGCCGCGAGCTGGCCCGGAAATTCGCTGAGAATTTCGCGCAGTTCACGGCCGCGCCGGCAGACGTGAAAGCCGCCGGCCCAGCTCTTGCGTGAACGCCGCGGCGCGCGTAGTGGTTCGCAATTTAGGTCTGTATTCTCAACGAGCTCACCCCGCCGCAATTGTCGCCACTTGCGGCTGGCAGACTCGCTCCCAATCTTCGCGGCGCATTCGAATTGCGTCGGTATGCGTTCCGGCCTGCATGACGAGATACTCGTTATTCTTCAGTTCCTGGTCCATTACGGTTGGCAGGCCGTACATTTTCCCGACCGGCGGCTCCGCACCCAGTTCGCAATCCGGAAATAGGTCGGACATTTCGGACTCAGTCGCCATACGCAGTCCGGGTTCGTGCAACGCTTCCGCGGCACGCGCCAAGTCCAGATGCTTCGGCGCCGGCAGGACGCACATGGCGAAGTGCGAGTTGCACCGCACAATTACGGGCTTGGCGACGGCGTACCCGGGCACGTGCTCAGCCTGCGCCAGGTGCTGAGAAGTGTACGTCACCGGGTGGGCGTGCTTCTCATACCCCACGCCCTGTTGCTGCAAGAACGTTTCGAGTTTCATGGCTCATACTCCGCTTGGTATTTGAGGTCGTGACCTGTCGGCGTTTTCTGGGCGAAAGGCATCTGTAGAGTGTATCCTCGTCGCACCTGGTCCGTGTGCGCGAGAGAGTAGCTACGCTCTGAGCGCGAGCGGCTCGATACCGACCGCGGCCGTCGCGTTCACGCTACCGGCTTTGAACACACCTGAGAATATTGTATGCCGCGAACTCGCGGCACACTGTTGAAATGCCTACTCTGCAGAGAGCGACAATCTCGGCCCGACATTTCGGGTCCGCGAAATGATCACAACATTTACTTACGGCGGATGTCCCCGGATAGACTGGCAATTGCAAGCCGCTTCCTGCTCCCTCAGCGCGCCGATGCCGCAGCCCGGCCCTGCTGCTGCAGCGCGGCGGCGCAAATTTCGTCCGCCAGCGTTCGCTCGGCCAACGCCGGCAACGGTTCCAGCGGCGGCAGGTTGGCCGTTTCGCGCGCCTCGGTGCATTGCGCCGAGCCAGGCATGAAGGCTACGCAATCGTGCGGCCGCGTCGGGTAAATCGCGCACCCGTGGTTCGTAAGGAACGGGCACGGACTGCCCCGAGCAAGCCACCACTGGGTCTGCATCAGGCTCGAATTACCCTCGCGATCAGCCCGGATGCTGCGCTCCGCAATCCGGGGCTCGCGCAGCACGTCCTCGGGAGTGGCGTAAACGAAGAGATGCGTGCAGCAGGCGCCGCAACGCGCGCACCTATAGGTCGGGGCGTTAGCCGTCATCGTCGGTGCTCCTGTCGGCCCGGGCGCATGCCCCCGGTCGCCTTACTCAGAGGCATGCCCGCCTTACCTTATCCCCAAAGGCATGCCCGCGCTTACAGCTTGGGCATGGCACCCGCCCGCACTCGCGGCCGCCGATATTATAGGACGCATCAGCTCCACCATACGCTCGGCCGCCCACGTCGGCGCGGAAAGCCCGGGCAAGCGGCCCACCGAACCAGCGGAT
>JAAYXS010000449.1 GCA_012515775.1 Phycisphaerae bacterium | reverse complement strand
CGCCCGCGAAATCACTAGTCCCGTTAGGGACGACCGACCGTAGCCCAGGACGAAGTCCTGGGGAAAAGGGCCGCCCGCGAAATCCTAGTCCCGTAGGGACGACTGAGGAGCGCCGAAAATGTCGCATTCCTACTCGTATTGCCTGTTCCATTGCGTCTGGAGCACGCAACAACGGCAAAACTCCATTCCGCCTGACGTGCAGGCCGGCTTGTGGCCGTACATGGGCGGTATCGCCCGCCAGAACGGCTTCGCTACCGTGGTGGTCGGCGGCACACCGAATCATGTACACGCCCTTCTATCCCTGCCTGCCACGATGCCGGTAGCCAAGGCGATACAACTTACTAAGGCGGGTTCGTCGAAATGGCTGCATGACAACCATCCCGAGTTGCGGCGCTTCGCCTGGCAGGAAGGATACGGCGCGTTCAGCATCGGCGTGTCGCAGCTCGATGACACCAAGCGCTACATTTCGCGTCAGGCCGAACACCACGCCGTGCGCGGGTTCGAGGACGAATACACGGCGTTCCTACGGCGGCACCAGATCGAATATGATCCGCGGTATGTTTTCGGATGATTTCAGTCGTCCCTACGGGACTGGCGGTTGGCGGGCGTCCGTTTTCCCAGGACTTCGTCCTGGGCTACGGTCGGTCGTCCCTACGGGACTATGGAGGGCCGTCGATCCTCCCAGGATTTCGTCTTGGGCTACAATCGGTCGTCCCTACAGGACTATGTCGCAGGCGAATGGGGGACTATGTTGCAGGCGAATTGGGGACTATGTTGCGGGCGAACGGGGGACTATGTTGGGGGCGAACGATCACGTACACCGATGGCCTGCCGGCCAAAGGGTGTTTATCCAACGCGCACGTTCGACGATCACCACGGACTACCCTAGCGGAGTCGTTAAATGCCGATAATCGATCTACCGGTTGACCTGCTCCTGGCCCGCGTTCGTGCTCATGGCGGCGCGGGTGATGTGGGGCTGGACGATCTCGTCGAAATTCTTCCCAAGCTCGGCTGCGAGGTCGAGGAAGTGGCCGAGACGCAGCAGTACTCCTGCGGCGTCTGCGCCAAGATCTATGACCGCACGCCGGCCCAGGGGGCGCCGCTGGTCTGCTCGCATTGCGGCGCCGACTTTCGCGCCGACCCGGATCAGCTCGACGACCTCGGGCCCAATACCGTCCTGCGCCTGAACATGCTGGCGGTACGCCCCGATATCTTCGATCCCGGCGGAATGGCCCGCTATATCCGCGGCTACCTGGGCGTCGACAGTGGGCTGGCGGAATATGCCGTCACCGCGCCGCGGCTGCGCGTGCAGGTGGACCCGCAACTTTCGAACGAAGACAGCTTTCGGCCACACATCGCCTGCGCCGTCGTGCGCAACGTGCGGTTGAATCACGGCACAATCAAGCTGCTCATGAACCTGCAGGAAGACCTGCACTGGGCGCTCGGGCGCGACCGCAAGCTGGCCTCGATCGGCGTTTACGACCTGGACACGCTCGAGGGCGACGTGTTCCACTACGACGCGGTCGATCCCGACAGCCTGCGCTTTGTTCCGCTCGGTTTTCCGCCCGACGAGCCGGACAGCCTGCTTACGCCGCGCGAAATTCTCGAGCGGCATAAGACCGGGCAGGCGTACGCGCACCTGCTCAAGCCGCTGCGCAAGTACCCGCTGCTGCGGGACGGGGTGGGCACGGTGCTCTCCATGCCGCCGATCATCAACAGCGAGGGAACGCGCGTGACCATGAACACGCGCCAGTTCTTCATCGACGTAACCGGGCTATCGCAACGGTCGGTCGATCGCGCCCTCAACATCGTCGTGACCAGCCTGGCTGAGAGCATGCCGGAGGTAGTCATCGAGAGCGTCGTCATCGAAGAGATGGATCAAGGGACGAAGGGGGCGAAGACACCCGAAAACGGGCAGCCCAAGGGCAAGAGGACCGCAGCCTCGCACGCCGCCGAGCCCGGCGCTGCGCGCCCCCGCACGCGCATCACCCCGGACCTGGCGCCCATCGAGATGATGCTCGACGTCAAAACGGCGGCCGAAACGATCGGCATCGAACTCAACGCCGGCCGCTTGGCCGAGCTGCTCGAATCCATGGGCTACGGCGTGCGCGAGGCGGGGCATGCCGACAGGCTGAGCGTGCTCGTGCCGGCCTACCGCAACGACGTGATGCACGCCGTCGACCTGATCGAAGACGCTGCAATCGCCTACGGCTACGAGCACATCACGCCCGAACTCGTCCCCACCTTCACCGTCGGTTCGCCGCGCGCGATCGAGGAGCAGGCGGCCGTCGCGCGGCGCGTGCTGACCGGCCTCGGGTTCCACCAGGTCATGACGCTCGTGCTTACCAACGAGGAAGCCGCCTTCCGCAAATGGCGGCTGGAGCCGGCCGCGAACACGGTGAAGATCGAGAACCCCATCAGCGTGGAGCAGACCATCTGCCGCGTTTCGCTGCTGCCGGGCCTGCTCGAGACGATGGCAATTAACAGACAATACGACCTGCCGCAGCACCTGTTTGAGGCCGGCGACTGCTCGTTCGTCGATCCGGGCGCCGAAACCGGGGCGCGCGAGGAGCGTTTCATCGCGGCGGCCATGATCGGCACGCATGTAGGGTACGCCGACATACGCGCCGTAGCCGACGCCTTCGTACACGAGATGGGCCGCACTTACGTGGTAAAACCGGTCGAGCACGCGAGCCTGATCCCGGGTCGAGCGGCCGGCCTGTTCGACGCGGGCGGCCGGCAAATTGGGCTGATGGGCGAGCTGCACCCAGAGGTGCTGGAAAACTACGGATTGCGGCATCCGGTGGCCGTGCTGGAATTGAGCTTGGAAAAGCTGCTCGCGCAGGCAAGCTAAGCGAGGCTGTCGAAGCCGCGCAGGCACGTCGCGCACCCCACATCGCGAGCTGCTTCGCCGACACTCAGCGTGGGAAAGTGGGAACGTGGGAAGGTGCTGCCACCTTTTGAACGTCGGGCCTAAGGCCCGTTGCCGCAGAATGCGGACGCGGAGGGCATCCTTCCGATAATCGCTGCGAAGCCAGGACTACCGCCAGGGGCTGGGCCGCGCGTTCGACCTGTCCAG
Organism: Phycisphaerae bacterium; assembly: GCA_012515775.1. Taxonomy (GTDB): domain Bacteria; phylum Planctomycetota; class Phycisphaerae; order UBA1845; family Fen-1342; genus JAAYXS01. The sequence goes on along the minus strand of JAAYXS010000449.1, from coordinate 6,647 downwards.
GCGGTCATCCGAAATTGGTACAATCAGAGCTCGGCCAGCCTTATCCGCACTTGGAGGTGATAGATGCTTGCCAATCACGTCCTCAGGGTTTCCGCGGTTGCACTGGCGATGCTGCTGGTGCCTGCCGGCCCTACGACGTGGGCCGCGTGCGTGGGGGAGTGGGTCTACGCGCCCGGCCAGGCACTGCCGGGCGTGCACGGCTCCGTCTTTTCGACTGCGATTTATGACGACGGCAGCGGACCGGCGTTGTACGTGGGCGGCGAGTTCGACTTTGCCGGCGATGTCCCAGCCGCCAACATCGCGCGCTGGGACGGCACACGCTGGGCTGCCCTCGGTAATGGCATCCGGGGCACCGTCTCCGCGCTTTGCGTTTACCGCGGCGAATTGATCGTCGGCGGCCAATTCGCTAGCGCCGGCGGTGTTCCCGCCAACTGCATCGCACGCTGGAACGGGACGACTTGGGCCGCGCTGGACGCCGGTCTGGAGGGCGCGTTCGCGGCCGTTACGGCGCTGGCCGTCTACGACGACGCGCTGATCGCCGGCGGCCTTTTCGAGTCGGCCGGCGGCACAAGCGCCGCCAACATCGCGCGCTGGGATGGCGAAAGTTGGCAGCCACTCGGCAGCGGCCTGGATGCCGGCGTCCGGGCGATGACCGTCTGGAACGGGAAGCTTGTCGTGGCCGGCGACTTTCTCACGGCCGGAGGCGTGCCGGTCGAGCACATCGCGCGCTGGGACGGCGCGACTTGGTCGGCTATGGGCAGCGGAATGCCGGCTACCGTAAACACTCTGGCGGTTTGGGGTACAGACCTGGTGGCCGGGGGGCGAACTAGCGGCTTCGCACAGCCGTTGATACTGCGCTGGGACGGCGCCGCGTGGGCGCCCATTGGCGCCGGTCTGGCCGGCTTCAACGGGAATGTGAAAGCCGTAGTCGATTACAACGGCATACTGATCGCCGGCGGGAAATTCGATCGCAGCGGCACGACCACGTTGAACGACATCGCGGCCTGGGATGGCCAGGCTTGGCTGTCAATCGCGGAGCCGTGGGCGGTGTCAGCCGTTACCACGCTGGGGGTCTGGGGCGACGAGCTGATCGTCGGCGGGGCCTCACTGATTGGGGCGGGCCTGGTGCGCTGGAACGGCTCGCAATGGGACAGTGTAGGCGGCGCCGGCCAGATATATGGCGGCCCGGTTCAGGCATTCTGCGACTACCAGGGCGACCTGATCGCGGGCGGAAAATTGAACCTCGGCGGTAATCTGTCCACATCCATCGCCCGCTTCGACGGGGAGCGCTGGCACGCCATGGCCACCGGACTGAAGGGCGAGTTAGAAGACTATGTTTACGCGCTCGCGGCCTACGACGGCAGTCTGATCGCCGCCGGCAGCTTTGTCTGGGCGGGCGAGACTGAGGTCAACTACGTGGCACGCTGGGACGGTGCCGGTTGGCAACCGATGGGGGATGGATTCGATTCGTACGTCAACGCGCTGGCCGTATACCAGGGCGAGCTGATTGCCGGAGGCTGGTTCAAAAACTCGGGCCTGACTCCGACGCCTTACTTGGCGCGCTGGACCGGCATCGATTGGCAACCGCTCGGCGGCGGCACCAGCGGCGAGGTGCATTCGCTGTACGTCTGGAACGACGACCTCATCATCGGCGGCCGGTTCGACATGGCCGGCGGCGTGGCGGCCAACTGCATCGCCCGCTGGGACGGCGAGACTTTTCACCCGTTTGGCCTGGGCATGAATTTCCGCGTCCTGACGCTGGCGGAGTTCCAGCACCAGCTTGTCGCGGGCGGTTCCTTCAGCCGCGCCGACGGCCGCCCCGTCCACGGCATCGCCCGCTGGGACGGCGACACCTGGCACGCGATGGGCATTGGCCCGGTGATGGACTTGGCCGCCTACCAGGGCGAGCTATGGGGCACCCGGGCCGTTTCAAGGCTGGATTCGGCCGCATATCAACTCATTCGCTGGGACGGCACGGATTGGCGGCTGCAGCCCGGCGTTTTCGATGGGAACGTTTCATCCCTGGACGTCTGGGAGAATACGTTGCTCGTGGGCGGTTCGTTCATGACGGTCGCCAACCGCGCCGCGCCCGCGTGGGTCCGCATGACCTGCCCGTTCAGGCGCGGCGATCTGAATTGCGACACGGCGATCAACGTATTCGACATCGATCCGTTCGTCCTGGCGCTGATCGATCCGGCGGCATACCAGTCGCAGTACCCGCACTGCGATCAGACGCTGGCGGACATCAACAACGACGGCCAGATAAACACGTTCGATATCGACCCGTTCGTGCTGTTGCTTGCCGCCCGGTAGCGGGCATAATCCGTTCTGCGGTGGCAGGTGATTCTGGTGGCGTTTCGGGGCGGCACGCCCCGGCTCTGGGATGATTAGCGATCATGGGGACTCGTCATCCCTCGGTAAGCCGGCCCCTTAATTTCTTGATGTCGCGACCCCTTGATCCCTGAATCGCTCGGTGGGCGGCCCCGCGTCCATCCCGTACAATGCAGGTGAGCGTTGGGACGCGCCCATCGCGGCTGTTAACGAGTAAACCATGGCGATCGAATTCCATTGCGAACACTGCGGCAAACTCGTGCGGGCGGCCGATGAGTACGCCGGCAAACGCGGCAAGTGCCCTGGCTGCCAGCAGAGCGTCTACATCCCCACCCCCGAAATCGAGCCGCTGCCCATTGCCCCGGTTGACCGCGAGGACCTGCAGCGTCAGCGGGAGCTGCTCGATGAAACCCGCCGCCTGACCGAGAAAATCACGCGCGAGCGCGACACGCTGCCGCCCGAGCCCGCCCGGCCGGCTAAACAAACGCGACCCGCCGCCCCCGAAGGCGACGCTCGCCTCTCACACGCCGTAATGGAGGAAGCGGTCATCAACTACGCCAAAGCCATGGCCGCCGGCGACCTGGAGCGCGCCGAACAATTGGGCCGCGAAATCCGCCGCGACCCTCGCATGGGCGAGGAGGTCATCCAGCGCATCATGGTCGACGAAATCCCGCCGGCCGAGTTGGCGGACATCCCGCGCCCCGTCCTGATCGCCTTCTTCAAACAGTTGCGCGAAAAGAAATAGCCGGGCAGTCACGCGAAAAGCGTGACGGCCCTTCCCGCGCGATCGTCAGTTCCCCATCGAACTCGCGGCGGCCGTCCCGCCGTAGCGCATTACTGCCAACCGCGCGGACCGGCGGATCGCGTCCATGTTGCAATAGCGCCCAGGGCACAGCGTCTTGCGCGTGACTTCGCGGTGTCCATAGATGCGCTCGGTGCTGATGTCGCACTGCTCGCACAAAAAAGCAATCAGCCGCTCAAGCGACTCGAGCTGCGCCGCCGTTGGCCGTCCGGACTCGAAATCTCCGATCAGGCAAATTCCGATGCCGCGCTCGTTGAAATAATTGCTCGGACAGTAGCGGCCGAAATAGCGGCCGGCTGTGCTCTTGCAGTGCGCTCCCGTCTGTTGTCGCGTCCAGCGCTGGCCGACGTACACTTGTCCGTCCGGATAATTCACGCCATTGCCAATGACAAAGTGATAGCCTAATCCGTGCTGCCAGCCGCGCTGCCGGTGCCAGCTATCGATGCCCTGCGGCGAAGATTTGGGGCTGTCGGAGTGGTGAACGACGATTGTAGTCCAGCGTCCGCGCTCGACGCCCCCCGACGGATACCAGGCGCGCGGAGCGCGCCACACCGGTTCGGCCGGCGCGGGCTTTGGCGGCGGAACAGGAACTACCGGCTTGGGCGGACGGATAGTGAGCGGCGGCGGGGGCAACGGCCTGCTTGGTGTCCTGCTGGGAGTCGCGCATCCCCAAACTGTGACCATTAGCGCAATCGAACCCAGTGCAATCCGTTGCATGGCCAGCTCCTTCCTTCCTCGGCTGGTTTGGCGGTGATTTGTGGGCAGTATAGCCCCGGGCCGAGCGGCGTAAAGGGCTTATGGCCGGTTCGAAATTGTGGTGTTAACGTTCAGCACACGGTGATTGCTAGGGCAGACTTCGCTGCAGGTCGCGGATGCGCGCATCGATCGCCGGACGTAGCCGGTTGTCCGGCGGCATGTCCTTCCGCGTTTGCCGGAGTAGCGCCAGTGCTTCGGCCCGGCGTTCGTTGAGAGCCAGGGCTTCCGCCAGATTCAGCCGCGCCTCGAGCTGGTCCGGCGCCAAGCGTGCTGCCTGCTCGGCGTGTCGCAGTGCGCCCGCCTTGTCGCCGGCCTCGGCCAGCAGTTTGGCGAGGTTGGCGTGAACTTGCCACTCGCCGGGGTTCTGCTGAGCCGCGGCTTGCAGCGCCTCAATAGCCTTGTCGCGCTCGTCCATTACCGCGTACGCCTCGCCCAGTGAGGCCAGCGCCGCACCGTCCTGCGGGCTCAGCCGGACCGCTTCCCGCAACTCCGGCAAGGCTTCCTGATAACGGCCGGCGCGCAGCAGCGCCACGCCATAGTCCCGCCGCAGATCCGCGTCGGCGGGGCGCGTCGTGGTTTGCCGGCCCATTTCAGTCAGGGCGGCCTCCGCGGCGCCGCATTCATCGCGGAGTTTGGCCAAAATCTCCTGGGAGAAGCCGGCTAACGGTTGAAGCTGCGTGGCCGCCTCGAAATAGGAGATCGCGCCTTGGCGATCGCCGGCCAGCGCACGTTCGCGCCCGAGCAACTCCAGGCTCGTAGCAGACCGCGGATAGATGGCCAGCGCTTTCCGAAGATGGGCGCGGACTACCTGCAGGGCCGGCTCCTGAGGGCGCCGCTCGGGTGTGCGTTCCAGCTCCTGCAGAATTTCCCGCGACACTGCGATGTGCAGCTTGGCGGATTCGGGGAAGCTGGCTACGTCGCGCCCGAACAGCTCCAGGTTTGAGGACCAGTCGGAATTACGCACGACGGTGCGCGCTCCGAGCGACACCAACAGTGCCGCCCCCAGATAGGGCATCATGCGGCGAATGCCGGGCGAGATGGCCTGCCATTCGGAGCAGCGCCCCCACAGGTGCACCAGCACCAATGCCAGCGCCAGCACCACCGCTATCGACGGCCAATACATCAGCCGCTCGCCTACCGCCACGCCGATCAAAATGACCGTATTGGATAGCAGCGCATAACTGGCCACGAAGATCGCGCTCAGTAGTGCGAGCTGTCGCCGGAGAGTTGAAGTCCTGAAATACCCGCACAGGGCCCAAATGGTCACTGCGGCCGCCAGAATGCCGACGAATGTAAGCAGCTCCGGGCCGCGTTCGGCATCCACGACGGCCAGACCGTAATCGCAACTGAGGCGGCCGGGCACGAGCATCAGCCGGACATAATGACCCGCGACGGTGAACGCGTGCAGCCAGCGCTGCGGCAACCCAACCCACGCCAGCGGGTTTTCCAGGAGACCCGGTGCAAACTCGCGCATCAAGTGACCGTCGAGCGCGTACCAGCGCGCAGTGAGGTATATCAGCAGAGGCACTGCCAGCACGCCAGTGACCAGCACCCAGGCCCGCGGCCGGCCGGCCGGCCATCGCTCGCGCGTGGCGTACATCACCAGCAGGGCGACCGGCAGATAGCAGATGGCGGTCTCTTTGCTGAACAGGGCGGCCAGGAAGGCTGTCGCTGCCAGGAGCACGCGTTTCCAGGTCAGGCCGACGACGAGGTTGTTGCCCTCGCTGGCGCTTCGGGCTCGGATCGCGCGTCGGGCTTGGACCGCGCTTGGGGCTCGGATCGGCGGCAACAGCGCCAGCAGGCCCAATAACATGAACAGCGCCGCCAGAATCTCCGCGCGGCCCACGATGCCGGCCACCGCTTCCGCGTGCACGGGGTGGACGGCGAAGAGCAGCGCTCCCACCGTGGCCACGGCCTTATCCGCGAACAAGCGTTGCGCCAAGTGCCACACGAGCACGCACACCGTGACGTGCAGGGCGACGTTTGCCAGGTGATAACCGAAGGGCCGCAAATCCCCCACTGCGTAGTTGACGGCCATGGTCCAGAGCGTCAGGGGGCGGTACAGCCGGTCGCGATGGCGGCGTAAAACCTCCTGGTCGGGAGTAGCCGGCTGCCACCAGTCGCGGCGCCAGATATCAGGGTCGGTAAGACTGCGGATGCGCGGGTTGTCGTAAACGACGGCCAGGTCGTCGTAGACGAAGCCGCCGCTCAGAGTGTTGATGAAACAAATCGCCCCCGCGACGGCCGCCAGCCATGCCCCGTTACGCACCCAGAATGTCGCGCAGCCCGGCGATACCTGGGGTTCAGAAACAGGGCGGCTCATCAGTGACTACGATGTTGTTAAATTCCAGCAGGGTGCCTTTGGCTGCCTCAAGGCCGATGCGGGCAATATTGTACTCGACAATCACGGAGAGCAAGGTGTTGCGCTCGCCTGCCAGACGCTCGACCGAGTTCAGTTCGTTTTCCAGGTAGATCGGGTCGATTCGTTGCGTGCGAGCCTGGTAGGCGCGCAACTGGCTGTCGGCCGAGCGCACCGCCTCCAACTGCGACGGAATCTGGGCGTAGCGCACCTCGAGCGTCCGCGCGGCGAAGTTCACTTCGCGGACGATCTCGTCCGTGAGCTGATACAGACCCACGATGCTCTGGGCTTCCTGCAATTCAGCCTGGCGCCACGCCGCGCGCGGCCCGCGGTTCCCGATGGGCACCGCGAATTGCACGCCCACCACGTACGAGATATAGCGGTTGGTCGTAAGGTGAT
>JAAYXS010000448.1 GCA_012515775.1 Phycisphaerae bacterium | reverse complement strand
GCTTTAGAATGCTGCGGACAGGAATTTGGATTTTTCACCCCTTTTCAGTATCATTTCAGACGGTGGTGGCACATTCAGATAAGAGAGACGTGCATGTCAGTGAAGAGTCATATTGTCACCACTATTTGCGCTGGATGTTTGGCTGTTCTGACTTTTGCCGCGGACCCCGATTTGCGCCTGATCTGCGGTCCGGGCGAGCTGCAAGCCGCGCAGCCGGACGGTAAAGCCCTCTGGAAACTTCGCCTGGCGAACGATCGGGGTGGTACAACTGCCGCGTGGGACGGACGGGTCGCTCTATTGAACAACAGCTTGCTCATTGATGCGACAGGGCAATTGCTTGGCATAAACCCGCAGTTCGCGCCGGCCGAAGCGTCAGCTCCTGGCGCAACGGATGCCTGGCCGGAGCCGGCCTGGGACGACCCGCTTTTCGAGATCGCGCCCCCGCCGCCGCCGGACATTGCGGACTATCACAATACGCCGCTGCTCGACAGCGCCGGTAATGCGTGGCTGATCCTGACGCACTGGGACGGGACGCATTGCGACCTGCAGTTGCGGAAGTCGGCCGGCCACAGCGGCGACTGGGGCCCGGTGCAGACCATCCATGGCGGAACTTCATATATCCTGGGCACCGAGGCCGTCAAGGACTGCGACGAGAACATCACCGTCGCCTTCCGCGAAGGCGGCTATCGGCTCAAAGTGCTGCGCTACACGCCGGCCGGTGGCTGGGAGCCGGCGCAGACGCTTTATTCTACCTCTACCTTTTTCCAGGCCATCGAGGCCGGCGTCGATCAGGCCGGCAACGTGGCCGTCGTCTTCGACCTGTCCCCCGGGGATTGGCCGGCCGCGTGGACTGTGATCCGCAATGCGGCCACCGGCGCCTGGAGTACGGCGGAGCGCGTGTCCACGTTGGGCTACAAGGTTTTGCTGCCGACGATCCTGAGCAATCCGCGAACCGGCACGATGTACTTGGTGTACCTGGTGGCAGACGTCGGGCCGGTCGGCGTGTACGCGCACAAATTTGACCCGGCCACGTGTACTTGGGGGCCGGCCGAGTTCCTGCCGGGCAGCGAGTCTGCGTGGTATGGCGTCGCCGGAAACGCGTCGCGCTTTCCGGGCGTAGTCGACGATGATGGTAATGTCACACTTTTCTGGGGCACGCCATACACGGCGTATGCCAGCCGGAACGTCAACGGAGTGTGGCAGCCGGCGGTGCGGCTGGCGCCTTACACCGTGACGGACGTGGAGAATTTCGGCGGGACGGCGGTGAACGCGGCCGGCGACGTTTTCGGCGTTTTTTCGCGGTTTGATGGGCTAAGCCGGTTCTGCTCGTTCCGCTACGACGCGGGCGCGGGCTGGCAGCCGCCGGAACTGCTGTACGCTTTCGCCAACCCATACCAAACGCGGGTGCGGGCGGCGTTCTACCAGGGCCGGCGGGCGGTAGGGGTAATGCTTGGGGAGCAGCGCGGATTGTGGCAAGAGGTGTCATTCCTGTTTGACGGCACGAGCTGGCAGCCGGGACTGATCGATATCCCCGACACGTACCTGTCGTTCTTCGTGGACCTGGTGCCGCAGTGGGGCGAAGTGCTGCAGGTGTGTGAAGTTGAGACTATCGATTGGGTAGTCCAGGGTATACGGGCGACCTGGCTGCGTGCGCCCAATCCGGGTGACCTGAACTGCGACGGCCCGGTGAACGTCTTCGACATCGACCCGTTCGTAATGGCACTGACGGATCCGGCGGGATATGCCGAGGCATACCCGGAATGCTATCACTTGAATGCGGACTGCAACTATGACCGCGTGGTGAATGTGTTTGATATCGACGCATTCGTGGAACTGCTGACCGGCGGCTGAGACTAATAGCCCAAAAGTCTTAACCCCTGACAGCCTGACTACTCGCGGTTATTGACTTGGCGCAGGATGCGCGTGCGGTGCTCGAGCATCTTGTCCGGTTCGCCGGCGATCGTGGACAGCTCGCAGATTGAGCGCCACGTGGCCGCCGCCCGGTCGAGCATGCCTATGTTCTGTAGCGCCAGGGCGAGCTGGGCCTGGAATGCCAGGTTCTGACCGTTGCCGGCAACGGCCTGCTCGAATTCCTCAACTGCCAGCTCAAAGCGGTTGCGCTGCGCGAATAGCAGTCCGAGTTGGTAGTGGACGTCGACGTATTCCTTGTTCAGCGCCAGCGCGCGGCGGAAGACCTCCACCGCTTCATCCGTCTGCCCGGTCTCCTTCAGCAGGATGCCCAGTTTGACCAGGGCCTTGGCGTAGTTGGGGTTGATGCGCACCGCGTTGCGGAAGGCGCGGATGGCTTCGTCGTAGTCGCCCATTTGACGCAGTAGCAGCCCATAGCGGTAGTGCAAATCCGCGTGTTGCGGATTGCGAAGCAGGGCCTGGCGGTGCCGCTGTACGGCCACTTGCAGTAGTTGCTCGTCTGCCTGGTCTCCGGCGCCGGCTCGCTCTTGATCGTCCAGATCGAAGGATTCCGGCAACCCACCGGTTGCGCCCGAACGCTCGGCCTTCAAGTGCAGCCGCGCGCTTTCCGCGAAGAGCAGCGTGGTGCTCGGTTCGAGGCTGGCCGCCAGATCGAATGTGGCCAGCGCCTCGCGCTCGCTGCCGCTGGCGTGCTGCGAGACGCCCAGGCCGACGAAGGCCAGCATCAGGCGGTCGTTCAGCTCGACCGCGCGGTTGAAAGTCTGTGCGGCGTCGACGTAGCGTTCGAGTCGCAGGTGCTGCGTGCCCAGCTTCACCGTAGCTTCTAGCAGGCCGGGCTGGTTTTCCAGTGCGAGGCGGTATTGCTCAATGGCGTCGGCCCCGCGATCGGCCTTGGCGTAGAGGTCGCCCAGGTGTACGCGGAACGGGGCCGCGTGCGGGTATCGCTCGACCAGCGCCTCCAGGGTCTCGATCGCCTCTTGCAGCCGGCCCTCGGCCAGCAAGTCTTCAGTCTCGGCCAGCGGCTCGTCCGAAAAGTCCGGCTCGATGACCAGAGCCTGCTGGTAGCGCTCGGTGGCATCCGCGGTGCGCCCGGTCTGGAGGCAGAGCGTCGCCAGCGTGAGCAGGATGTCGAGGTCGCCAGGTTCGAGCTTGGCCAGTTTCTCGTAGCAGGCGGTCGCCTCGCGCCAGTGGCCGCGCATAATTGCGATGGCCGCCAGGCGCTCCCAGGCGTTGCGCAGGCGCGGGCAGAGTTCCAGGGCGCGCTTGTAACTGGCGACGGCCGCGTCGGTGTCGCCGCGGCGCTCCTGGCTGAAGGCGACGGCGAAGGCGATGGCCGGGTCGTTGGGGTCGTGACCGGCGGCGATGGCCAGATAGCGCAGCACCTGGTCCAGTTGGCCGAGTTCGTCATACACGCAGGCCAAGCCAAGCGCAGGCTGAGCCGAGGGCGGTGGAAGCTCGAGGGCGCTTTCGAAGGCCTGCCGCGCCTCGGCCAGGCGCCGCCGGCGCAGGCAGGAGACGCCGAAGCGCACCGCCAAGTCCGCCGAGTTGGGCGAGGCCGCCAGCCGGTCGCGCAGCGGCTCGGGTTCTTCGCTGAAACCCGGCAACTGGTTCTCGAACGCGGAAAGCAGTTCGACCAGCAGTCCGCGTCCCAGCGTTTCGAGCAGGTAAGTCATGCCGGTCCCCCGTTTCGCCCGGCAGATATCGCCCCCAGCTTGCGGCGTGCTTCGGTCAGCCTGTGATTCTTAGACAGCGCCTGGCGATAAGCCTTGGCCGCCCGAACCAAGTCGCCGCGCGCTCGCCAGGCATCGCCGAGCAGGACGTAGACATCGGGGTAGTCTGCGCCCGCGGCGAGGGCTTGCTGCAGGTTGGTCAGGGCGGCTGCATGTTCGTTCTGTTGCAGGCAGATGCGGCCGGCCAGGATCAGGGCCGCTTTGTATTGTGGATTTAAACGGGTGGCGCAATCGACCAGCTCGCGCGCGCGGGGCAGGTTGCCGGCCCGGAGGGCGGCGTAAGCGGCGAAGTATTGCAGGTCCGCGTAATCCGGCCGCGCCTGCACGGCCTTGTCCGCCGCGGCGCAGATAACCGGGAGCTCGGGCGAGTCGGGCGCCAGGGGCTCAAGGTAAGCCAGAATCATTTCCGGCTCTGCGGCGAACTGGGCCGCGAGGCCGTTGACGCGCGAAAGGCTGGTTCGGGGGAGGTTGTGTGTTCCAGAACCGGCTCGCGAAGCTGGTGCGGCTGGGGTTTGCATTCGGGCTCCGGCCAATGCGTATTCCCGGTGTTGGCCGGGTTTACTTTTTGCCCTCTTTGGCGGCCGGTTCTGGGGGTTCGGTCACCGGCTCGACACTTTTGACGGGGACCATAAAAGGTTGATGGCAGTGGGCGCAGCGGACAATTTTGCCGCGCGTGGAGTCTGGCGCTACGACGGTTCGTTGGCACTTCAGATTAGGGCAGATCATAGTCACTGCCATAGTTCACCCGCCTAAACCATGTTGCGCGTTTTGGTATCGGCTGATTGGCGGGT
>JAAYXS010000062.1 GCA_012515775.1 Phycisphaerae bacterium | reverse complement strand
TGGCGTGCCAGGAACCAAGCTACCACCTGCTGATTCTCCGCCGGCTCGATGCTGCAGGTGCTGTAGACCAAACGGCCGCCGGGGCGGACATGGCGGGCGGCGGTTTCAATCAGTTCGCGCTGCGTCTTGATGAGCGAGGCGAGCTTCTCACTAGTAAGGCCGAGGCGGGCCTCGGGGCGGCGGGCGACGACGCCCGTATTGGAGCAGGGCACATCGACGAGCGCGGCGTCGAACTCGCCCAGGTCATCACGCTTGCGGGTGGGGGCCGGGCGTGGCGTTATGCACGTCAATCCCAGTCGCGAGCGGTTCTCCGCCACGAGCTCCAGACGCTCGGGCGAACTGTCGCAGGCGACGACTTCGCCGCGGTTCTCCATCTCAATCGCCAGCACGGCGGACTTGCCGCCCGGGGCGGCGCAGAGGTCCAGCACACGTTCGGTCGGCCACGCTTCAACCAGCAGGGCCGCCGAATGTGCAGTCGGGTCCTGAACCAGCGCGAGGCCCTCGGCGAACAGCGGAATCTCGGATAAGTGCGCCGATGCCGGCAGGAACGCAGCATCAGGCGTTAGCTCCATCTGTTGCAGACCGCTCGGAGCCTGCGCCCCGGCGTGGGTACCTGATTCTTCACTGGCCGCGCTTGTCGCTAAAGCCCGCATGCGCTTCTGGAAGTCATCCGCGCTGATGCGTAGCCGGTTGCGCTGCACGACGGTGACCGGCACCGCCTGTGCGGCCCAGGCGATGGCTTCGGCGGCTTCTGCTCCAAAGCACTTCCGCAACGCCGCATAGCGGGCCGGGCGTTCGCCGGTCGCAGCGGCCAGGTGGATTTCGAGGTCGGCCGGGGCGGGCAGAACGGGACGCGTGAAGGCCGTGGCCTGGCGCCAGTCTGTGCGAATGTGCGCGGGATTCAGCCGCTCCCATTCAACCTGACGAGAGGCCAGGCACCGCGTCAGGTTCCGCAGCACGGCGTTCGTCACGCCAGGCCCGCGACCGCCGACGTGGCGGTGGGCCTGCTTGACGGCCTCATCTACTGCGGCGAACACAGGCACACGATCCATCCAGATGACTTGATAGGCGGCTGTGTAGAGGATCGCGCGCAGTTCCGGGCGCGTGCGGCGCTTGTCGACGTGAGCGACCGCCGCCAGCACATGGTCGAGCGTGAAGATGTGCCTGATTGCGCCGAGGGCGACATCCAGCGCGAACCCGGCGTCGCGCGCCGTCAGACTTTGCTTGGTTCGCAGCGTCCGAATGACCTCGCTCGCGAAGCCTCGGCCGCGCAACACGGCCAGCACTGCCTGGTAGGCCGCTTCGCGTCCGTCAAGGCCGCCGGGGTCGGAATGTTCGCCAGTAGCCATTTTGCGATTCCGGCGGTACCAGTAGCCACTTATTGCGGTTCGGGCGGTAACAGTCGATCCGCCAATCCGATCTGCCGGCCGTTGGCGAAAGCCTCGAACGGCATGCGCCGGCCGCCGGCAGGTTTGACTTCGAGCAATTGGACGCGGCCGGGGGCGGCCTGGACGGTGCGATCGGCGAGAAACGACCCTGGCGCGATTGGTGTTTCGGTGCCTGAGGCGGGCGCGGGCGGGGCATCCGGGTCGACGACGCGGGCGCGGGCCAGTTGCACGCGTTCGCGTTTGCCGCTGCGCGAGACGAAGGTGCAGGTCGCGGCGGGCCAGGACCATAGGCCGTGAATGCGGCGCACGATCTTTGCGGCGGGCTGGTTCCAGTCGAGGGCGGCGTCGGCTTTCGTCAGCTTTGGGGCGCGCGTGCTTTGCGCGGGGTTTTGCGGGCGGGGTTGAACGCGGCCGGCTTGAATGTCGGCGAGGGTCTCGATCAGTAACTCCGCACCGAGCACGGCCAGGCGGTCGTGCAATTCGTCGGCGGTCTCCGTTTCGCCGACGGGCGTTTCGCGCTGGCTCCAGATCGGGCCGGCGTCCCAGCGCTGCTCGAGCTGAAAGATGGTGACGCCGGTCGTCGTTTCGCCGTTGATGATGGCCCATTGATACGGGGCCGCGCCGCGGTACTTCGGCAGCAGCGAGCCGTGGATGTTGATGCAGCCGCGCGGCAGGGCACTGAGAATGGCGGGGCCGATCTTCTGGCCGAAGGCGGCCACGACGCCGATCTCGGGCTGCGATGGTCCGGGGGCGACGAGGTCCGCCAGGTGCGGGGCGTTGACGTCTTCGGCCTGAATGTGGCGCAGGCCGAGTTCGTCCGCTGCGGCGTGCATTGGCGTGGGAGCCAGCGTGCGGCCGCGGCCGGCCGGGCGATCGGGCTGG
>JAAYXS010000447.1 GCA_012515775.1 Phycisphaerae bacterium | reverse complement strand
ATCGGCCGGCGTGAACTCACGGTGGCCGAGGGCTCGCCGGCCGCCGTGGAGCTGCGATCGAGTTTCAAGTCGGAGTCTTTGGCGGGTTTGAAATTGAAACTTGAAACTTCGAGCCCGAAGCCGGAAACTTGCACCTTGAAGCTCGGAACTTGAACCTGGAGCGTTGTTATGGCGGTCAAAGTGGCGTGCATCGGCGGGCGTGCCGCGTACGACTTAGTCCGGAACGGGGCTTTCAGTGCGGAACGGCTGGGTCCGCGAGCGACGCCCTACGGCGAATCGCAGCCGCTGTACCGCTGCCGGGGGCGCGGCGGGGACTTTCTGCTGTTGTGCCGGCACGGCGAGGCGGGGTACGAGGTCACGCCGAACCTCATTAACTACCGGGCGAACATTTATGCGCTGCGCGACCTGGATGTGCTGTCGGTGGTTTCGTGGAGTGAGACGCGGGCCATCAGCCACAATTACAAGGTAGGGCAGTTCGTGGTGGTTGACGATCTGATCGACGAAACCATCTCGCGGCCGACCACGTTTTTCGCGAACAAAGAGCTGGGGCACATCCGGCACTGGCCGGTGTTCTGCCCGGCGCTACGGAAGGCGTTCGTCACCGCGCTGACTGACCTGAACCTGGAATACTCAGACCGCGGCGTATACGTGTGCATCGAGGGCCCGCGGCAGGAAACGCCCGCGGAGGCGCATAAGTACGAGGTTTTCGGCGGCGAGTTGATCGGCCAGACGCTGGCGCCCGAGGTTTTTCTGGCCAAAGAGTTGCAGATGAATTATGCCAGCTTGTGCTTCGTGGCCAGCTACGCCGAGACCGGCACGCCCTATCCGGCGTTCGAGGCGGGGCGCGTGCTGAGCGAGGAAGTGCTGGCACACCGGGCGGAGCAAGCGGTGCAAAACATGCCGCGCATCCTCGAACGGGTATTCGAGGTGTTGCGGGAAAAGCCCGCCGGCGCCGAAGCGGCCGAGTTGCGCGACTCCGAGCGCAACGGTAACTGGCGCGAGTGGTTCGGGAGCCCGGGCGCTCAGAAGGCCGCGCGGGCGGAAAGCACGTGATTATCAAGGCCGCCTGGGTGGTTCCGATTGCGGCGCCGCCCATCAGGGACGGCTTTGTGGAAATCGCCGGGCAGCGCATCGTGCGGGTTGGGCCCGCAGAGGCGCTAAAGGCTCCTATGCGATGCGACGGCGCGAGCCGGGAGGACCAGGCGCCAGTCGAGCCGCCGGACGCAGGCACGCCGGTTTGCGATCTGGGGCAGGCGATCATCACGCCGGGATTGGTCAATCCGCACACGCATCTGGAGTTGACCGCGTACGCCGGAATGCTGAAGCCGGCGCCCTTTTGGAAGTGGATTGAAAAGTTGGTTGTGTTGCGGCGAAAGTCCGGGCGCCGCGAGCGCGAAAGCCGCGGCGCTACGGAAGGCGCCTGGCAATCGCTGCGAGCGGGGGTGACCTGTGTCGGCGACATCTCGCGCGAGAACGTCTCCTGGGTGGCGTTGAAGGATGTGCCGATCCGCAAGGTCTGTTTCGTCGAGCTGCTCTCGCTGGCCGACCAGCCGCCGCGCGATCCGGCCGAACTGCGGACGGCGGTGGCGGAAGTGGACGAGGACGAGTTGCTCACGGCGGGCGTGACGCCGCATGCGCCATATACGGTGTCGAGCGAGCATATTCGGGCGGCGCTTTCGCTGGCGGACGAAATCGGGCGGCCATGGTGTACGCACTGGGCGGAAACGAGGGAAGAGGTGGCGTTCCTGCGGGGCGACGAGCGGGCGCTGCCGTGGTTCTTAGGCAGGTTGCTGAAGCAGTGCGGCGTGCGTTCGCCAGCCAGCCCGCCGGGCGAGTACTTGCAGCGGTGTGCGGACGGGCTGCGACCCGGGTTGCTGGCGCACGGCAACTACATGGACGGTGCGGATGCGCACCAAATAGCCGCGGGGGGGCACAGCGTGGTTTACTGCCCGCGGGCGCACGCGTTTTTCGGGCATGAAGCACATCCGTTTTCACGCCTGAGGGCGGCGGGTGTGAGGGTGGCGATCGGCACCGACAGTCCGGCCAGCAACGAAGATTTGTCGCTTTTGCGGGAGATCCAGTTCATGGGCCGCAACTGCGCCGATCTGCCGCGGGCGGACGAGCTGCTGCGGATGGTGACGCTTACCGCGGCCGAGGCGCTGGGATTGGAGCGGCAGATAGGTTCGCTCGAGCCGGGCAAGGCCGCTGACCTGGCGGTGTTTCCGTGCGCGGCGGAGACGGTTGACCCGATCGACGAGCTGATCGAGCGCGCGCCGCTGCCGGTCGCGGTTTGGGTGGCGGGCAGGCAGGTGGTTTAGTTAGTTCCAGGCGGGGGAATGTGCGAACAACCCAACCCGGGGCGTCGAAAGCTTTGCCGGGTCGGCCATTCCGGCCATTCGGCGACGCTTGGGCGTGGCGCCGGAATGCGGTAGCATGCCCCGGAGCGCTGCGGTGCGTACGTATGGCGTGGGTGTGACTAAATGAGCGAAACTGAGCCTCGGTACAAACGTGTGCTGCTGAAGGTCAGCGGTGAAGGTTTTTGCCCGCCGGGCGGGTTTGGCATTCACCGGGCCGAATTGGATCACGTGGCCCATGAGATCGCGGAAGTGGCGCGTTTGGGGGTGCAGATCGCGGTTGTGGTCGGCGGCGGAAACTTTCTGCGCGGGGCGCGCTTTGCCCGCGAACTCGGCATGGACGCGTCGACTGCCGACTACATGGGCATGCTGGGGACGGTGCTGAATGCGCTGGCCCTGCACGAGGCTCTGGAGCGGGCCGGCCTGGCGACGCGCGTGCAGAGCGCGCTGACGATTGCCCGCGTCTGCGAACCGTTCATCCGCCTGCGCGCCATCCGGCATCTCGAAAAGGGCCGCGTCCTCATTTTCGCGGGCGGGACCGGAAATCCACACGTAACCACCGACTCGGCCGCCGCGTTGCGGGCGGTAGAGATTAAGGCCCAGGCTCTGCTCAAGGCCACCAAGGTGGACGGGGTCTACGACAGCGACCCCAAGCTCAACCCGGCGGCGCGGCGCTACGAGCACCTTACGTACGACCAGGTGATTGACGGGCGGCTGAAGGTGATGGACCTCAGCGCGGTTGATCTATGCCAGCAACACCAGATTCCGATCGTGGTGTTCAATCTCTTCCAGCAAGGAACGATGCGGCGCGTCCTGCTGGGCGAGCAGGTAGGGACGCTGGTGAATGATCGTTAGCGTCCGATGGGCGATCCGGGCGTGTAATCGGGCGGTAGTATTGGTCGCGCTGTTGAGGTTGCCAGCCGGCGTCCGCGATTAGCCGGCGGATCGTCTGTTCGTTCAGGCGGAACGTAGTTCCGGCGGCGGAGACTACGTTTTCCTCCATCATTACCGAGCCCATGTCGTTGGCGCCAAAGAAAAGCGCCAGTTGGCCGATCTTCGGGCCCATGGTTACCCAGCTCGATTGAATGTTCGGAATGTTGTCCAGATACAAGCGCGCCAGGGCGAGCATGACCAAATACTCATGGGCGTCGGCCAGGAAGAGATGCTCGCCATCGGGAAGGCGCCGCGTAGCGGATGCGGGCTCAGGCGCCGAATCGGGCGGTATGTCCGGGATTGGCACGGCGTCCTCCTGCGGCGACTGTTTCCACCTGCCCAGCGGCGTGCCATCCGGTTGGAACGGCCAATGAATGAATGCAGTAAAGCCGCCGGTTTCGTCCTGGAGCTCGCGCAGCCGGCGCAGGTGTTCAATGCGCTCGGGCACAGTCTCAATATGGCCGAACATCATGGTGCAGCTTGTCTTCATGCCCAGGCGATGGGCTTCGCGCATGACGGCCAGCCATTCGTCGGTCATAGCTTTGCCGCGCCCGATCTTCTGCCGCACGCGGTCAACCAGGATTTCGCCGCCGCCGCCGGGGATCGTGTCCAGTCCGGCTTCCTGGAGCCGCAAGAGCACGTCGCGCAGGGGCAGGCCGAAGTTCTTGTGAAAAGCCCAAATTTCGGGCGGGCTAAAGGCGTGAATGTGAATGCTGGGATATTCGCGCTTGATGAAGCGCAGCAACTCAAGATACCAATCGAAGGGCAGCCCTTGGCGGCTGGGGTGATTTTCATCCGGCACGAGCCCACCCTGCATCAATACTTGCGTGCCGCCGATGGCGATCAGCTCTTCGATTTTTCGGGCGATCTGGTCGTACGTGAGAACGTAGCCTTCCGCGTCTCCCGGGCGACGATAAAAGTTGCAGAAGATGCAGCGCGCCGTACAGAGGTTGGCGTAGTTGATATTGCGATCGATGACGTACGTGCGGTACGGCTCGGGATGCAGTTCCAGCGAACGCTCGAGCGCCATTCGGCCGAGTTCGTGTACCGCGGCGTCGCGGTAGAGCTCGAATGCCTCAGCATCGGTCAGGCGCGTCATGCCGCAGTCACAGCGGCCGGCCAGTGAATCGCCGCATCGGCCGGTACCAGTTCGAGCTTGCGACAGTAGTCGGCGAACAGATCGGCGCCGGCGATGGCCCGTTCGTCGAGCGTGAAGCACAGGCAGCGCGTCAGGTAGCGCCGCGCCAACTCGACCGGCCAGCCGAGCTTCGGACCGTCGTCGGCAGCAATTTCGGCGGCGCGGGCCACACCGCGATCGCGAGCGGTGGAGAGCAATTCGGCCAGCTCATGCCGGTCAGGCGGGGCTGACGGTGCGGCCCAAACGGCGAAGACGAAGGGAAGTCCGGTAAGTTGCCGCCAGGCGCCGCCCAGGTCGATTTCATACGCGAAGCGGCCGCGCGCCGGGTCGACGACCTTGTCGCCGATGAGCAGCACCGACTCAAAGCCGCTCGAGGCGGCGCCGCGCAGCTCAGCCGCGTGCAGCTCCAGCTCACGGCCGTAGAGCTCACGCCACAGGACCCGGACCAGCGCCACGGAGGTGTGCGAATCGACGTCGACCGCCAGACTGCGAAGGCGGTCGGGCGGGACCTGCGAAAACACACGCACCGTCATAGTTTCGCCGTCGGAGGCGATGCAGGCATCGGAAACCACGCGCAGCCGGCCCATGCTTTTGATAACGTCAAAAACGGGAATCAGGGCGGCGTCGACTTCGCCGCTTTCAAGGCGGGCCGGCAAGCGGGCCGGCACGTCGAACAGGCATTGCACATCCGGGCGCTGCGACAGGCGCTCAATCAGCGGGCGCGAATTCAGAAATTCCACGACCCCGAGTTTCACCATTCAATTTCCTTCCGGTTTCTGCAAGCGGTTCTCGTATATTGTTAGTGGAGTATACCCCACGCAGTTTTCCGCGTGGCGCGTCGGTCCTTATTGGACTTTTGAAATTACTGAAAAGAACGCCGCCGACACAAGCGCACGTGCCGGCCTGAGGGAGAGCCGCTCATGCTATTTCGATCGGGAATGCCAGTAGTTGCCGGTCTGCTGATTGCCGCTTGGGCTGAGAGCCTGCAGGCAGCGGTCCCAAACGACCTCGCCAGTTATATGCCCGAGGAAACTGCGGTCTACGTGGGCTGGTCGGCCTGGCCGAGCCAGGACCGCGTGCAACTGGAACTGGCGGCAAAACTGCTCGAGAGCACATCTGAGCGGCAGGAAGGCCCTCCGCGCGTCATATCGGTCATATTGTTAGATCTGCTGCTGCCGATGTCGAACGCGCCTGTCGGCATAGGCCTTCAAAATATCGAACTCAATGACGGTGCCGAAGTTAGCGCCGCCCTGATTGCTGCCGCCGGTCCCGATCCACAGCACTACCCGCAAGTGGTCAGAGGGCTGATCGCCGAGTGTGGCGATCCGGAACTCATTCAGCCTTTGACCATAAAGAATGTCCAGTTTCAGCAATACGCTGTTCCCGAGACGCCTTTCAAGTTCGTTTGGGGAGTGCACAAGGATTGCTTCATCCTCACCTTAGGGGAGTCCGCGGCCGCAGCCGTGATTGACACGATGAATGGCGCGCGTCCGAGCCTGGCCGCTTCAGAGGAAATGAAGTTCGATCGTAGCAAGGTGCAGGCCAAACTGGATGGTACTTTCACCTGCTTGTACGGCGACGTGCAGCGTGTGGTGGACATCGTGAAGGGGGTCGTAGCCGCAAAAGCGAAGGGGCTTCCGGAGTGGTTTATCCCGCTTATTGAAGAAACGGGCATCGCGAGCGTGCGCTCGAAATATCAGCATTTCGAAGAGCGCGACGACGAGCGGTATGTCCGCATATTCGCCCACGTCACGGGGCCAGTGCGCGGGCTGCTGACCTTGTGGAAACAGGCCCCGCTGACGGACGAGGATCTGCGGGTCGTTCCGGACGACGCGTACTGGATGTATGCCCGTAATGTCGATCTGGCGGCGCTGTGGCAGGAGGTTCTGCGGGTCACAAAGGAAGCGGCGCCAGAGGTCGGCGCGCGAGTCGAAGCCGGCGAGGCGGCGCTGGCGGGTATGTTCGGCTTTTCGATCGTGCGCGACTTGCTGCCTAAGTTCGGCGATACCTGGGTGCTCTTTGACGCCCCGCAACAGGGCGGATTCCTGATCACGGGCGCGGTGCTCGTGGCGGAAACAACGGACGCGGCCGGGTTGAATGCGATACTCTCGGCCGTGATCGCCCGCACAAATGCCGCACTGGGGGGAACAGAAAACCGGGTTGTGAGTAAAGAGCTGGAGTATGCCGGCCACCGGATTCATTACGTGGTGGTGAGCGCACTGCCGGTGCCGGTCGCGCCGGCGTGGTGCATCGTCGGTCAGCGGGTGATCTTCGGGCTTTACCCTCAGACCGTCGCTGCGGCCATCCGAAGGCTCGATGCCGCGCCGGCTACTACAGAGCCCGCGCCGGCCACGCCCGCCGCCAGGAGCATCCTGGACAATCCTGAATTCCGGGCCGCGCGTGCGAGTCTGCCGGGCCCGGCCGTCGGAATCGGATACGCTGATGCGCGCCTTTTGTGGCGGCTGGCATATCCGCTGGTGTTGGGTGTGAGGACCGCATTTGCGTCGTGGGCGGAGCCTGCCGGGGCGGCGATTGATTTTGCGACCATGCCGCCGTGGCCGGAGGCACGCGAACTCGTTCGCGTCCATGTCAGCACGTCGATTATGGACGAAGACGGCGTCATACTGGCCAGCCAAGGCGGCGATGGACGTGGCCCAGTTATGACCCGCTTCGCGAACGCCGGAGCGCTGTTCGGCATGAGTTGGCCATCGTTGTCGCGAGCGCGCGAGCTGGCTAAGCGGGCCGCCAGCATGGCAAACTTGAGGGCCATAGGGGAGGGCTGTCGCAGTTGGGCCAAGCAGCACGGTGGCCAGTTCCCGGACTCGTTGGGGGACCTGCTGGTTGAGGGCCTGATTACCGAGAAGATGTTGCACTCGCGGCGCGACCCGACAGGCGGTGTATCGTACATCTATATCCCGGGGCAGAACGAGAAGTCGGATCCGCGCAACGTGCTGGCATTCGAGCGCTTGTACGATGACAAAGGCACAAACGTGCTGTT
>JAAYXS010000446.1 GCA_012515775.1 Phycisphaerae bacterium | reverse complement strand
GTGGCAATGCGTTGATGTAGTTGGAACCGCGCAACGCCTCGAGCAGGATTTCGCACTCGTTACCGCGCATATTTTCGGACCGGGCACCTGGGCGGGGAATTTCGTGAAAAAAAAGCCCGCCACGACATTCTATTGTGAAGGAAAACGCCCGACTTGAACGCAACCTTCGCCGACGCAAGGAGTTGAGGTATGAGCGACGTTGTGCAAATTTCCTGGGGCAAGGACGTTGCAGAAAAGCTGGAACATCTCTGCGAACAGCAGAAATCTGCGGCAGTCACGTTGCCCAGCGGCCGTCGGTTGTTCGTGTGCCCGCTTGAAGATTTCGCGGCGCTGCACAGCGTATTTACTGACCCCGACTTCGTGGGCTCCCTCGAGCGGGCCGTAGCAGATTTCGCCGAGCACCGCGGATCCGTTCGGGGCGCAGGCGTTCGCCCGGGCGCCGAACGCGAGGCCTTAAGCGACCCGGGTTTCGTGCAGTCGCTGGAGCGAGCGGCTGAGGATTTGATGAACAAGCGCGGTTCCATTCGCGAAGCCGGCCAGCGGCCGGCGCCTTAATCAGTCGAAGTTGTTGGTGCGCAGCACGAGCCCCGGCGTGTATATCGTGTGATCCGCAGCTACACCCGGGGGCACTGCGGGCGAGTGCACAACTGCCGCCAGAACGTGCGGTTCACTGCGAACGGCGCTCCGCTGCACGCTCGCCAGGACAAGCCGCGCGTCGTCTATGACTCCGCGAAGGGCCTTCGCCGCGCGGCGTTCCCATTCGTCGCCCGAAAGCTCGATCAAGCGAATCTCCGATCCACGAGTGGGGTCATCCTCGATAAACCCCAGCAGGTCGTCGAACGCCCGCCGTGCCTCTCGATCTGAGTAGTGCTTGAGGTATTGCCGATCGGCTTCTTCCGTCCAAAAGAATCGCACCGCCAACCTCCTCGTGTGAGCGGCGAAGGGCACCGGAGCGCATTTTCGGGCAAGGAAGTGGAAGCCACAAGCGGGCGAAACTTTCCTGAAAGCGAAGAAGGCGACTGGATGCACGAAGCGCAGCGCTTGCTTCGCAGGTGCTGCGGCGTCAGATCATCGGAGGGGCGGTCGACGGCCGTGGCGACGTCCCCTCGATCGCTTGATCCATTACTCTCCGCGTTTGCCATCCGCGCGCATTCATGCTAAAAATCAGCCGCGTTAATGGGGCTGTCCTGCGGCGCCGCCGGGCGCCGCGCGCAAGCGATCCGAAAGCCAGAGTGCGATGCGTCACAAGGACTTAGGGAATACGTGCGTTCTGGGCCTGCAATGGGGCGACGAGGGCAAGGGCAAGGTGGTCGATCTGTTGGTCGAACACTTTGACGTGGTTGCCCGTTATGCCGGGGGAGCCAATGCCGGGCATACGGTCGTCATCGACAGCGACCGCTTCGCCCTGCACCAGGTGCCCAGCGGAGTGCTGCGCGAGGGGGTAATGAACATCATCGCCAGTGGGGCGGTCATTGATCCGGCCGCGTTGCTGGGAGAAATCGAATCGCTGCGACAGCGTGGCGTACGGCTCGACGGCGACAATCTGCGGATCAGCGACCGGGCCCACCTGGTGTTCCCCTGGCACCGGCGGGAAGACGTCATCGCCGAAGGCGCGGCCCGGGCGGGCGACAAGATCGGCACGACCGCCCGCGGCATCGGGCCGTGCTACGCAGACAAGGCTGGGCGGCG
Source organism: Phycisphaerae bacterium (assembly GCA_012515775.1). Classification (GTDB taxonomy): domain Bacteria; phylum Planctomycetota; class Phycisphaerae; order UBA1845; family Fen-1342; genus JAAYXS01. The sequence continues at coordinate 5,472 of JAAYXS010000446.1, read as the reverse complement.
CTGGGGGATTCGCGTGTGCGAGCTATGTCGGCCGGCAGGGCTGCGGGAACGTATTCTGGCGACCTGCGCCTATAAGAACGCCCTGTTCAGGGCTGTTTACGAGTGTCGCGAGACGTTCGACGCGAACGCGATCACGGCTGAATACCTGGCTTTCGGCGAGCAGCTTCGGCCGTTCATGTGCGATGCGACGGCAGTGCTGAACGGGCTGATCCGGCAGGGCAAGCGCGTACTGTTCGAGGGCGCGCAGGGAGCGCTGCTGGACGTGGATCACGGTACGTACCCGTTCGTGACAAGTTCCAGCACGACCAACTTCGCCGCGGGGGCGGGCGTGCCAGCCAGCGCTGCCAACAGCATTCTGGGCGTGGCGAAGGCGTACACGACGCGTGTGGGGCGCGGCCCGTTTCCGACGGAGCAAGCCGGCGAAGTAGGCGACATCATTCGGGAGCGCGGCGGCGAGTACGGCACGACCACCGGCCGCCCGCGGCGCTGCGGCTGGTTCGACGCGGTGGCGACCGCTTATGCAGCCAGAGTATGCGGACCGACGCACCTGGCCATCATGCACTTGGATACCTTGTCCGGCATGCGCGAGCTGCGGGTCTGCGTCGGTTACCGTATCGGTAAGAAGATTGTGAACGACTTTCCGGCCGACGTGTATAGTCTCGAAGAAGCGGAGCCGGTCTACGAGACGCTGCCCGGCTGGAGCGGCGAAATCGGTGACTGCCGCGAGTTCTCCAAGCTGCCGGACGAGGCGCGGCGCTACGTGGAATTCATCAGCGCCCGGCTGGAGACTCCGGTGCGGATCATCAGTGTCGGTCCGGCTCGTGATCAGACGATCATTTTGGAAGACAACTGACGATCAAGGCCGAATGACAAACGTCACGGAAGGCAAGTAGCGATTATGCCCACCATGCCGCCCCTGGATCCGCGTGAAGTGCTGGGCTTGTCGCCTGAAGCTCTGCCGCGGCACGTCGCCATCATCATGGACGGCAACGGGCGCTGGGCGCGGCAGCGCGGACTGCCGCGGATTGAAGGTCATCGCCAGGGGGCCCAGGCCGTGCGGGCAATTGTCGAGTCTTGCGCGCGGCTCGGCGTGCAAGTGCTGACGCTTTACAGCTTCAGCCTGGAGAACTGGAAGCGGCCGCAGGACGAAGTAACGGCGCTCATGGCGCTCTACGCGGAGTACTTGGCCGCCAAGCGCCCGGAGCTGATGGATAACGAAATCCGCCTGTTGCAGGTCGGGCGGCGCAGCGGATTGCCGCCGGCCGTTCTGAGCGAACTCGAGCGTACGATGGAGCTGACGCGCGGCAACCAGCGGATGACGCTGTGCCTGGCGCTGAATTACGGCTCGCGGGCGGAGATTATCGACTGCGTGCGGTCGATCGCCGGACGAGTGCAGCGCGGCGAGCTGAAGCCTGAAGACATCACCGAGCAGACAATCTCGGACGGGCTCTACACGGCCGGGTTGCCGGATCCGGACCTGCTGATACGCACGGCGGGCGAGATGCGGATCAGCAACTTCCTGCTCTGGCAGATCAGCTACGCCGAGCTTTATGTTACGCCGGTGCTGTGGCCAGATTTTCGGCCGCCGGACTTGTACGAAGCGCTGCGTGCGTATGGGCAGCGTGAGCGGCGCTTTGGGGCGGTGTTGGATGCGGCGCCGGCTCGCCCGGCGGATCGCGGCGGGCAAGCGTGACAACGCGGGTTGGTCCAGAAAAGGCCCAGGCGCGAGGGGCCGTGCTCAAGCTGAGAATTACATTCGGCGTTCTGATGGCGGCTGCGTTCGTGGGGCTGCTGCTCGTTGATGGATGGCTGGCCGCGCGCACGCCGGAATCAACGCTGGGCCGGTGGGCGGGAAACGGGGCGATCTCGACGGCTCTGGTGGGGGTGTTGATCTGGCTGGCGGCGCGCGAGCTGACGACGTTCGCGGCAGCTTGCGGATATCGGCCGAGCCGGACGCTGGCTCAGGTGGGTAGCGTCGCGCTGGCGGTTCTGCCGTACTTCGCGTTTAACAGCGGAGCGGATCGCGGGGCCAATGGGGGGTGGGAGATGCTGGTGCTGGCGCTGGTGGTGGGGCTGGCCTTTCTTCACCAGGCGGTGCGGTATCGAACTGCGAAGGTATTTGGGAACTTAGGCGCCACGCTGTTGATCGTGCTTTACCTGGGCGGGCTGGCTCAATTCTTTACGCGGCTGCGGATGGAGGTGGGCGGCGAAAGCGGGGCGATTCTGCTGCTGTACTCCGTCTTCGTCGTGAAAGTGACGGACATCGGCGCGTATTTCACCGGGATGGCAACGGGCCGGCACAAGCTGATCGAATGGCTCAGCCCGAAGAAGACCTGGGAGGGTTTCGCCGGAGGAATCATCGTTGCGACCGCGTTCGCGATCGGCGTTGGCTATGGCCTGTATGGCTCCGGCACGCTGCGCTTGCCGGGCGGGATAGCGGCGCTTTTCACGCTGCTGGTTTTTGGTCTGCTGATGGCCGGTCTGTCGGTGCTGGGCGACTTATGCGAGTCACTACTGAAACGTGACGCCGCGCTCAAAGATTCGGGTAACAGCATTCCCGGATTCGGCGGCGTGCTCGATGTGCTCGATTCGCCGCTGCTGGCCGCGCCGGTCATGTGGCTGTTCTGGACGAAGATCGCTGCGTTGGCGGCCAGCGGCGCGTAGCGGGCGGCCTGCTCGGGCAAGACCTGCGGGCGCTCCTGCGGCAGTCGCACGCGGAAGCCGCCGTTCATGTACAACCCGATTACGACGACGCCCAGCACGACGCGATACACGGCAAAGGGGGTAAAGCGGTAGCGTTTCACGTATTCCAGAAAGGCCGCCACGACCAGCAGGGCGACCACGAATGAGACGGCCGAGCCGAGCACAATCAGGCCGGCGTTGTTGCCGGTCAGTTCATCGCGGTGGTCGTGCAGGGTCTTGAGCGCCGCGCCCAACATCGTGGGAATCGCCAGGTAGAACGAGAACTCGGTCGCCACGCGCGGCGTCAGGCCGAGCGCCATGCCGCCCATGATGGTGGCGGCGGCCCGCGAGACGCCGGGAACCATGCTGACGCATTGAATCAGGCCGATGAAGAAGGCCTGCGAAAGCGTGACGTCTTCGAGGTTCTGCGAGCCCTCGCGGCGGTAGCGGCGGTCAATCAGCTCAATGAGTCCCGCACCGACGATCAGTGCGGCGGCGACGGCCAGCGGCATTTGTTCAAGCGGATCAAGGCGCTTCTTGAACAGCAGCGCCAGCACGACCGTCGGTACCATGGCGAAGAACAGCTTGACGAGTATGTGTTGGCGCCACGACCAGGGACGGGGGTTGAACGTGCGGGTCCAGAGGTCACGCCAGAAGTACAGGATAACGGCCAGAATAGCCGCGAATTGCGAAACCCACAGGAGCGTGTTCCAGGGTGGCCGGTCGGCTTGGACGCCCAGCAGCGGCATGGCGATCACCATGTGCCCGGTGCTGGAGACGGGCAGGAACTCAGTCAGGCCCTCAATGATGCCCAGGACGACCGTGTTCAACGCATCCATTTATTGCCCTTCGCAGTGGAGTTACGCGGTCGCGGTTTGCTGCGTTAACCAGGATGCAAGCGGCGTCGCCCGCCACAACAGTTGTCCGGCGACGTTGGCGTAAACGCCGGCCATGAGGTCGTCCAGCAATATGCCCCAGCCGGCCGGCAGCTTCTCGAGTTGGCGAGCCGGCGGCGGCTTTATGACGTCGGCAATGCGGAAAAAAAAGAACTGGCCAAACACGACTGCGGCCAGGGCGGCGGGCGTGGCGGCGAGTGCCAGCGGCACAGCGAGCAGGGCCACCCACTGGCCGGCGAATTCGTCGAGGACGAACTGGCGTGGGTCGGCGCGGCCGAAGCGCTGAATCGCCCATTCGCCCCAGATTACGGACATGACCGAGCTCACGAGCACGCCCGCTACGACGATCAGGTCTACTGTCCACTGTGGGCCCGCGGCCAGGCCGTTCAGCCACCAGATCACGACGAATGCCAACGCGCCCACGGCCGAGCCCCACGTGCCCGGCGGCCAGAGATAGCCGCTGCCGAGCACCGTGATGCACCCGGTCTTAATAAGTTCCGCAGTCTTAAGTCCTGCTGGCACTGTGGTCCTCAAACTGTGGCTCCGGGCGAGCGATTAGTGGAAGACGGCAACTCAGGCTTCGAAGGCGGGGTTTCAACTTGTGGCGCCGTCGCGCTCGTTGCGCCCAGCGCGGCGCTGGAGAGAAGGAAACTGTGTGCGCGGCGCAGATAGCTGATAATCGAGAGCACGGTGATGATGACCGTCAGCCAGACCAACGCGGTGCTCACGGGCCGCACACCTTTCAGATTCCAGCCTATCTCGGCCAAGATCACCAGTGCGGTCACCGATTGGACGAACATCTTCAGCTTGCCGGCCCAGAGCGCGGCGAACTTCTCGCCGCCGGCTTCGGCGTGGGCGCGGATGCCGGAAACGGCCAGCTCACGCGCCAGGATGACGACGGCCATCCAGGGTTTGACGTCGGTGATGTAATCGCCGGGGGCGCCGTCCACGCCAGGGGCGTAAAACTTGGGGCTGGCGAAGAAGACGAACGCGCCGCAGATCATGACTTTGTCGACGATGGGGTCGACGACGCGTCCGAAGGGGGTTTCCTGCTTCAGCGAGCGGGCCAAAAAGCCGTCGAGGACGTCGCTGATCGCGGCCACGACGAAGATCCAGAAGCTGACGACGATGAGCCAGCGCAGGTTGTCCGCGTCGGAGGCGTTAAAAAGCGAGAGCAGCACGAAAAAGATCGCGGCCAGGAGTAGCCGCCCGAGCGTAATTTGATTGGGGACGTTAATTCTCATGGCCGTCTTGCGTCGGTGGTCAGCGCTCGTCTGCATGGTCCGCGGCGACGCGCAAAACGGGAGTCTACCGAGGTATCAGACGGGGCGAAAGCACGCGAGGTCCGCCCGGGTGTGTTACGGGTTCTCGGGTTGGCTGGGTTGAGTGGCGGCGGGCGGCAGGTCGCGATTCATCAACCCGGCCAGGCGGAGAAAATACTGCTGCACCGCGCCGTGGTACTGGCGCGGGACCTCGTCGCGGTCAATGGCGTCCTGCGCGTCGCGCTGCGCGGCGTTGACGGCTTCGCGAGCCTCGGCGGTGGCCTGGCCGCGCATTTGCGGGCCGTCGACCAGCATCTGGCCGATGATCGTGCCGCCCTGCATGCGCGATTTCACCTTCGTGGGCTCGAGAGCATGCGCGGTGCGCTGCTTCCCAACGGTGTCACCGATGCCCAGACCGTAATTCGGGCTCTGTCTTCCAATGTCGCCGCCGGCGTTCGGCCCGCAGTTGGCTCCGCACCGGCCGTAGCTGCCGTTGCAGACCGACTGACGCATGCTGCGCAAGTCGGAAATCTGGGCTTCAAGCTCGTTAAGCAACTGTTGCGAGAGTTCCAGGTCGGAAAGCTGGCCGACGGCGTCGGCGAGAGCCGCGCTGGCGGCTTCGGCCCCACTGC
>JAAYXS010000445.1 GCA_012515775.1 Phycisphaerae bacterium | reverse complement strand
TTTCGCCGTCCGGTAGACTCGAACCCGAGCGCTTCGTAGAAGGCCTGCGGGTCGCCGCTGCTCATGTCGAGCTTGACGCTCACCGATTGCGCCCCGCTGCGCTCCACCAGGCAGCGCCCAATCCCCAGCCGGCGATAGGCGGGATGCACCAACAGGTTCACCAGGTGCGCCCCGCGCGTCAGGATCGCCACGCCCACCAAAACGCCGTCCAATTCGGCGAGCAGGATTTCGTGCCGCCGGTCGCGCAACATGCTCGCGAGCTGGCCGCGCCGCAGGAAATAGTCCTTTCGCAGCACCGCATCCACGAAGAACGTGAGCGGAACCAGGTCGGACTCGCGCACCGGACGCACTATCAACTGCGACGCCTTAGTGTTCAGCAGGGCCTGTGTGGTGCTGAGGCGGCGGCTCTTGGGCTGTCTCATTGCGAGTTCCTCCGCGTCAAAACCGGCGCGCCGGCCTCCGGCTCCGGCACACCCAACGCCCGGTACAGCCAACTGCGCGGCACTTCGAGCCCCAGATGATCCACGGCGACCGCCAACGTCTCGGCCAGCACTTTCGTGTCCACCGATTGGATCAGAGCCCGCCCGAAGGACGGAACCGGGGCCTGCGGCCCAAAGCGCGCCCGCACGAGTGGAGTCAGCAAGTCACGCTCAATGGTGGCGGCCTCCTCGGCTATGTCGTGCACCAGCAGGTCCTCGCGTACGCGGTCATGAACCTCGGCCGCGGCCCGCGAACCGGAAGTGCGAATATCCGTAGTCAGGTGCTGGCCGAGCCACAAAATGGTGACTTCCGTATTGCAGTAGTTCTGCAACGCTTCATAGGGCCCCTGTTGCCGCGCCGGCTCAATGAACTTCAAATCAATGCTCTTGCTGCAGGCCGCCACCGCGTCCGTCCCCAGCGCCTCCAGCATGCGAATGAGGTTCTGCTTCTCCGCTTCGGACGTGGCCGGCTCAAACTGCGCCACGCGCAGCGGCATGCCGGCGATCTGTGAATAGATCAGCCACTCCTTGAAACTGAGGTTCTGCGCCAGATAAAGCAGCGCCGACGCCCGCAAAAGTCCCCCCTCGAAGGGCCGCCCCGGCACGGCCCGCGGCTGATGCACGATCCACTTGACCGGCTGCTCATCCAGAGCCACGCCGCGCGCACTGTCGTCCTCCGTCAGCACGCAAATGCGCCACGGCTCCCTCGGATCGGCGCACAAACGCGTGTAAGGAACAGGCACGATGTCGACCAGCCGTCCGCTTTCCCATACCAGTTCCGCCACTGCGACGCCGTAACCAATGGCATTCGCAAGATGACTGAGCGCCTGGCGGAAGCGGCCCAAACCGCCCAAGACTTCCTGGCAGTAGTCCGCCGCGGCTTGGGCGACGTCATTGCCGGCCCCGCCGACCACGCTAGTGGCCGGCCGCAGTTCCCAGTCCAGTCCCGTCAGTGCCAGTCGCCGCGTGTTCTCGACGGCTGCCAGGCGCGGCCATTTCTGGAGCATCTCGCTGAACAGCTCGAACTGCATCTGCGGCGCCCCGGCGTCGGCCGCCTGGAGATAGGACATCAGGCGGGCCGGCGTGAGCCCGATGG
>JAAYXS010000444.1 GCA_012515775.1 Phycisphaerae bacterium | reverse complement strand
GCGGAGTTGGCATGGAAGTAGCTTTCTACATCGCGGGCATCGTGGCGGTTATCGCCACTTTTATGGCGATTACGCGCCGTAATCCAGTCCACGCCTTGCTATACCTGGTGGTGTCGTTGCTGGCAGTCGCTCTGGTGTTTTATGTCATCGGGGCGCCCTTCATCGCTGCGCTCGAAGTGATCATCTATGCCGGCGCGATTATCGTACTATTTCTGTTTGTGGTGATGATATTGGGCAATGTGGTCGTGCGCCCAGCCGAACTTGACCGGCACCTGCAGCGGCCTCTGACGTACGTCGGCCCCGCAGTACTGGGATTGGTGCTGCTGGGCGAGTTCATTTACATATTGGTGCGCGGAGCGCCTGGGCAGACGGGGCCGGTCGCCATTAGTCCGCAGGAACTGGGCGAGGCGCTATTCGGCCCTTACTTGATAGGCGTGGAATTGGCCGCATTGCTGCTGCTGGCGGGCTTGGTGGGGGCTTATTACCTGGGCCGGCCCAAACAGCCCGGCGAGCCTGAGGGAGAGACAGATGGCGACCGTTCCGCTTGAGTTGGCCCTGCTGCTGGCGGGTGTCCTCTTTGCCCTCGGCCTGGCGGGGGTGCTACTGCGGCGCAACATAATCTTCGTGTTGCTATCGATCGAAATCATGCTGAACGCGGCCGGGCTGGCCTTCATTGTCGCGGGGGCGCGCTGGCAGCAGGTGGACGGACAGGTGATGTTCCTTTTCATACTCTCCATGGCTGCGGCGGAAGTGGCGGTTGGACTGGCGCTGGTACTGCAAATGGTGCATCGGTTTGGCACGGTGGACTCAGACGTGGTCAGCCGGATGAGAGGATAAGATGCTCGGGCTGCTGTGGCTGGTTCCGGTTCTGCCGCTGGTGGCCTTTGTGCTGCTCGCATTGGGCGGGGCACGAATGCCGCGGGCTGCGGTCAGCGCGCTCGGCGTCGGATTGCCCGCGGCCGCGGCGGTAATCGCGGCCCTCATAGCAATAACGTTCGGCGCATCCCCGCCGGCCGGGCACTCCTACACGCAGGTATTGTGGACGTGGATGCCGGTGGCCGGGGCGGATTTCATGCCCCAGTTCGCGCTGCACCTGGACGCGCTGTCGATCGTCATGATGTTGGTCGTGACGTGGGTCGGCTCCCTAATACTGCTGTACTCATCCGAGTTCATGGAGGGCGAGGAGGGCTATTCGCGGTACTTCGCCTACATGGATCTGTTTATCAGCTCGATGCTCTTCCTGGTGCTGGCCCGCGATCTGCTGGTGCTGTTCCTGGGCTGGGAAGGGGTCGGACTGTGCAGCTACCTGTTGATCGGGTTCTGGTATAAGGACGAGAATAACGTCCGCGCGGCGAACAAGGCCTTTATAGTCACGCGCGTTGGGGACACCGCCTTTGCAATCGGCTTGTTCCTGCTATTCAGCAGCCTTGGTACGCTCGACATTCCGGAAGTGCTGAGCCGAGCGGCGCAGCAGTGGCCGGCCGGTTCGGCCGTAGCGGCGGCCGCAGCGGCGCTGCTGTTGGGTGGCGCGGTGGGGAAATCGGCACAGTTGCCGCTGCAGACCTGGTTGCCAGACGCGATGGCCGGTCCCTCGCCGGTGAGCGCGCTGATTCACGCCGCGACGATGGTGACGGCCGGCGTGTACCTGATCGCCCGCATGCACGTCATCTTCACACTTTCGCCGCTGGTGCAGTGGTTTGTGGCGCTGGTTGGGG
>JAAYXS010000443.1 GCA_012515775.1 Phycisphaerae bacterium | reverse complement strand
GTACCGTGAATATGGACTTCTTCATTTCGCCCGCGTAGCGCGTCCCGCCAATGAGCACCAGCTTGCGGGAGAAGCTGATCACCACGAACGTTTCGGAATTTATCCGGTCGCGCTGCGGGTCAGCCAGACAGTTGGGAGCGCAGACGACCGTGAAATCGGGCTTGAAGTCGGCCGTGGCGTCCCGCGGCGGCCGAATGAAGAGCTGCCGCGCGAACAAGCTGTGCCACGCCAGCTCAGTGATCACGCGCACGTTCAACCTGTACGCCGGATCGGCCCCGGCGTGGAGGTCCTGAACAAATACGTCCTCATAGCACAGATGGTGGTAAACCTTGTCCCGTAAACTGGCGAATCCCTCGGGCGGAATTGGAATGTTGACCTTGCCCCAGTTCACCTGCGACTCGGTTTCGGGCTCTTTGACCACGAATTTATCACGCGGCGAGCGGCCGGTGCGCATGCCGGTCAATGCCACGAGCGCCCCATTGTCGGCCAGTGTGGCCTCGCGCCGCCGCAAGGCCTCGACGACCAGCGTGGCCGGCGGCGAGTTCCAGAAAGCAGTTGCCTGATGAGCGAGCCCGATGGTGTCTAAACCGTAGCGGCTCGCATGGACCTTTTCACGACTCATCGGAGTTCTCCGGGTCCACTTGACCTGATGTCAACATTACGAGGACATCACTCCTCGCTGCACATTTGGGGCGGTCATCGGCACGCCCTGGCAGACGCCACTGGCGATGCTGGATCATAGCGCCTGCCGGTCGCGTTCCGGCTAAGCGCCATGGGCTTGTTCCCGGACGCGCTGACCAGCCATCCGCCGCTAGAATCGAATGTAATTCTTTACCAACAGGGATAGTCTTCGAATTGACAAGACTGTTGACAGCTCTTTTGCTTGGGCTCTTGCTTTTTGCGGTCGGCTGTATCCCGCTGATTCCGAGAAAGCAGTTCCTGTTGCTCGCCAATGACGTCGCGTTCGCGCCGGAATTGACGTGCGAACAGCTCAAAATTGATTTCGGTGTGCCCGATTTGCCCACGGTGAAGGACCCGGCGGAACTCGGGATCCCCTTTGAGAAAGCCTTCGTCAAAACTGCTGACGACCAGATACTGCGAGTCTGGTACATCCCCGCGCAGCCGGAGCGCGGCCTCATTCTGCTGGCCTACGGCGCGGTAGGCGAGCTGCCATGCTACTTGCTGCTGACGAAGCACCTGCACGCCGACGGCTGGTCGATGGTCATGTACGACTTCCAGGGATTCGGCGGCAGCACGGGCCGCCCATCGTTCAACACGCTGCTTACCGATCACACTGCCGTGCTCGATTGGACGCTGGCGCGGACCGGCCGCGACAAAGTGACCCTGATGGGAATCTCAGTCGGGACGCTGCCGACGGTAGCCCAAGCCGCGGCCCGGCCGGAGGCAGTCAACGCGGTCGTGCTGGACGGGCTGCTCGTTCTGCGGCAACAAGTGCGGCGGGCGTGGTTGCTCATCGGCGGGCGGGTGGAGCACTACATGAAGGTGTTCGATCCGCGGCTGCGAATCGAGGAGCAGCTTATGCGTGTGCATCAGCCAATTTTTGCCGTAGTTTACGGGCGCGATGAGTATGCCAAACCCGGGCAAATCCGGAATATTCTGTCGCGGGCGCCGGGTGAAGTGACGATCGTTGAGTTTCCGAACCTGATGCACGCTCGTGGCCCGTACCTGGCTACGGACGAGTACTTTGCCCGGCTGCAGGGCTTTGTGGCTGGCGTGTGGGAGGGCTCCGGCGACGTGAATTCGCGCTAGAATAGTGATTGCAGCGATGTAAGCCCACGGCGTTTGACGAGGTCAAAGAGCAAAGGTTACTCGTATGTTGCACCGTCACACACTGGGTCGCGTTCCGGCTAAACATCACACGGCACTGTATGATGAGGACGGCCGGCTGCTGATGGAGCAGATGATCACGCGCGACGGATTCAACGGCCCTTATTCCATTTTGTATTATCG
>JAAYXS010000442.1 GCA_012515775.1 Phycisphaerae bacterium | reverse complement strand
TGGTGAACGACCCGCCGCGCAGCTCGGCGATTTCGAACTGCGCTTTGCGCGTGCGCTCGGACAGATTGTTCAGCTCGGCCGCCAGCTCCGGCAGCGGTTTGACGTCGACGTCGCGTATGACCGGAACGACCAGGCCGCGCGGCGTGTCGACGGCCAAACCAATATGAACGTAATCTTTGTAGATGATCTCGGCGGTGCGTGGGTCGTAGCTGGCATTGAGGCGCGGATGGCGCCTGAGAGCCGCGCCTAGCAGCTTCAGCATGATGGCCGTCATCGTCAGCTTGTTTTCGCCCGGGCGCAAGGCGTCGTTGTACGATTTGCGGTGCTGTTCGAGCTCGGTGACATCGGCCTCGTCCGACTGCGTGACGCGCGGGATGTTCGCCCACGAGCGGGCCATCTGACGGGCAATAGTTTTGCGAATTTGCGGCACGGCCTCGCGGCGGATCGGCCCGTATTTGCTGAAGTCCGGCAGTTCTTCGTAAGGCACCGTGATTTCCGGCGGTGCCTCCGGAGCGGCCTCAGCGGGTTCGTACGTCGGGGCGGGCTCGGCGGTTGGGGCGGCCTCGCGGCGCGCCGGACGTTCGCCGCGGGCGAAGGCCTCGACGTCCTCTTTGAGAACGCGGCCGGCCGGGCCGCTGCCCGGGACTTCTTCGATTTGGACGCCGAGTTCGCGCGCCAGCCGTCTGACGGCCGGGGCGGCGGCGACCGGCACTTCGGGTGCGCGAGCGGGGGCGGCCGGCGGCGGAGCGGCCTGGGGGCCGGGCTCGCGCCGGTCTTCAGCGCGTGCCACCATCTCGCGAGCGCGCGCTGGTGACGGTACTTTTGCTTCTTCGGGCCGTGCTTCTAACCGTGCTTCCCGCTTGGCGGGCGGCGGGGCAGCAGCCTTCGCCGGCGCGGGCGGCGGTGACGGCGGGCGCGCGGGCGGGGCCGGCTCTGGTCGCGCCGCGGCTTTGGGTGCGGCGGCTGGCGGGGCAGCGCCGTCGCCGCCCTCGTCGATGGAGATCAGGATGGCGCCGACCTTCACCGTCTGCCCTTGCTCGACGTGGATTCTGCTGATCGTGCCGGCCTTCGGTGACGGAATCTCGACGGCCGCCTTATCGGTTTCAACTTCGAGCAGAGGCTGATACTCGGCCACCCGGTCGCCCTCGCTGACGAGTACGCGGACGATCTGGCCTTCGTGAATGCCCTCACCTAGGTCGGGAAGTTTGAAATCATACATGTCGTAAGGTCCTCAATCGGCGCCTATGACCGCGCTCGCAGTCAGTAGTTAACTAGGTTGCTGCTTTGTTAAGCCTCTTTGCCTGGTCGCCTCTCGACTACGGCCGCCTTGGCTGCGGTCGAATACAGAGCACTGCTGGAAACTGTCGCTTTATGCAGTGGCACGCACACGCCGGGGTTCGCCTTGCCGCGCCGCTTCCCGGCCGTCCCGCTCCTGGCGGGTGTGCCTAGAAGTTTACCGTTTCGAGCGCCGCTTGGACTACGCGCCCGGCGTCGGGCAGGTAGGCGCGCTCGTTGCTGAAGTACGGAATTATGGTGTCGAAGCCGGTCACGCGCCTAATCGGGGCTTCAAGGTACATCAGGCTGTCCTCGACGATGCGCGCGATGATCTCCGCGCCGACGCCGCAGTGTCGGGGGGCTTCGTGGGCCACGACCGCGCGGCCGGTCTTGCGAACCGATTGCGAAATTAACTCAGAGTCCAGCGGCGAGACCCAAAGCAGGTCGAGCACCTCGGCCTCTATTTCGTGATCGTCGTGCAGTTCTTCCGCGGCTTCCAGGGCAGCGCGGAGCGTCGCGCCGTAGGAGATTATCGTTACATCTTTGCCGGGCCGGGCCACAACGCCCTTGCCCACTGGAAGCGTTTCAGGCTCGTCCGGCACTTCCTCGCGAAATGCGCGGTACAGCGCCTTGGGTTCGAAGTAGACCACCGGATCGGGGCTGAATATTGCCGTGCGCAGCAGGGCCCGCGCGTTTCGCGGCCCGGACGGAAGGACTACGTGCAGTCCGGAGAGGTGCGCGTACGTGGCCTCGGGAGCCTCGCTATGGTGCTCGACTGCCCGAATTCCGCCGCCGTAGGGCATGCGCAGAACCATCGGGCAGGTGTACCGCCCGCGCGTGCGGTTGCGAAAGCGCCGCATGTGGTTCTCGACCTGGTGAAAGGCCTGGAACGAGAACCCATCGAACTGCATCTCGCAGACCGGCAGAAAGCCGGTGATCGCCAGCCCGATACCCGCGCCGACGATCGCCGCTTCGGCCAGCGGCGTATCAATGCAACGATTCGGCCCGAACTCGCGCAGCAGGCCCTCGGTGATGCGGAATACCCCCTCGTCGACGCCCACGTCTTGCCCTAAGACAAGCACGCGCTCGTCG
>JAAYXS010000441.1 GCA_012515775.1 Phycisphaerae bacterium | reverse complement strand
GGTGTTTGTCCGGTGACGGAATAGCGCAGAGCTAGTAATCGTCGCTGGAATGCTCGCCGGCTTTTGCGGCTTGAAGGATGGTCTGTGCACGAGCGAGGTCCGAGTGCCGGACCAGAACGCTTACTCCGCCGGGGGCTTCCGCCCTGAATCCGCTCGTAAGCTGGCCGACCGCTTGCGCCTCGATGCCCTGGGCGTCCAGGGCCGAGACGATCAGGGCGGCTTGTTCTTCCGTCGGTACGGTCGTCAGGACGACCGGGCGTTTCGGATCATCTGCCATGCCGTGCTCCTTGAACTACTGGCGGTGCGCGAATTCGAGGCTCTCAGCCGGTGCGTTGCGGCATTCGGGCACTGCTTAAAGCTGCGCTTCATGCAGTGGCCCACACGTTGCTGATTGTATGCCGCTAGGGCCAGCGTGACGCCGCCTCCGCTGCGGGCTCGGGTTGGCTGAGGTCCACGGTATCTTCCCAGTAGCGCCACTTGGGCGGGCCGTAACCGGTCGAGAGATCATCCGGCTGGAGCGCGAAGGTTGCGGTGCGGCCGGCGAACACGGTGCGGTCGTCGAAGATGACCTTGACCATGTTGGCGGCCGCATACGTGAGCGAGTTACCCGAACGCCGGGCGTAGGCGAAGCTGGCGTCAGTTTCGAGCGGGCCGTATTTCACGCGGCCGGAGTCGAATGAGTAGCGCGGGCGCACGTTGTCCGGCAGGATGTCCATATCCAGGTCGGTCTTGACACAAATGTAGTGTACTTCAGCGCCGCACTGCACCTGCACTCCCAGACCATCGCGCGGTTTATCGACATGCAGCAGTTTTATGGAGTCGAGCAGCGGCTGCACGTCGGCGCCGCGCGCGTGTGGGACTAGCGCAGTCACAAATGTCTCCACTTGGCCGGCGCGATAGTGGCTGGAGATGGCCTGGTAGACGGCGGTCTCATCCTGCCAGTAGCGTTTGATCGGGAACGTGCCGTCGGTGCGCACGCCGGACTGGAGGAACTGAACCAATAGGGCGCGCGTCTGCGGAGGACTGTATTTGCCGATGGCGTCGACCGCGGTGATATAATGCTGCGGTCCCTGCCCGAGCACCGTTGTCCCGTGCCACAATGTGGCGAAGGTGTAGTATTCCGGGCGCAGCACCTTCGCGATGTCGAACACCAGGAAAATGTCGTCCTTCGTGAGGCGGACGATGACGCGGTCCGCGACGTAGCCGGTGCGCTGGTCGGTCAGGCGGGTGCGGCTCATCTCGGCGCCGGGTGCAGTCAGGAAGTCGATTTTCTCCGTCTGGGTGGAACGATAGGCGCCGGAGTTGCGCAGGAATTCGTACAGCGGTTGCTCGCGGTCGCGCTTGTCATTGCGGGCCACGAGCCGGTTGTGGAAGTAGTCGGCGCGGTACGCCCCGTACGGTCCGGACGGCATGGTGTCGCGATAGCCGGCGTCGTGCAGTAGCACACTGCCCTGGTTCATGAAGAGGCAGATGCTGTTCTCGTCTGAATGGGCGTGGTGCATGCGCTCTTCCTCGGCCGGGATGGTGAGCCGCAGGAAATCGCGCGCCACGCGGGCGAATGGGCCTTCATCGCGATAATTGAGCAGCAGGTACGTCGATTCGGGGCCCCAACCGTTCCGGAAGACGATTTTCTTGCCGATCAGCTCCTCCAGAACTTCTTCGCTGCGGGCCGGTGGCGCTGCGGGCGTGATGCTGTCATCCGCCCAGCGGTAGGCATAGGTCAGCGTCAGGCCGGCGGCCAGGCCGATCTTTGAGCCGTACTGCTCGGTCATGGCGTCGAAAATCCGCTGCGCACCCCATTTGAGTTGTGGACTGCGGTATTCGCGCGCCCCGCGTTCGAGGCAGGTCAAATAGCCGGCCCAGTTCTCATTCCAGCGCGCATCGCCGAAATCCGGAACCATGCCGGCCGGGGATAGTAAATGGACGAAATAATCGCAGTAGTAGCGCACCTGGTGCTGGGCGTACAAACTGGGATTTCCGACCGCATCGGCATAGTGCATGAGCGCCAAGAACCAGATGGGATGGTAAATCTGGGCATCCTCCTCTTCCCATTGTCCCCAACTGTCGCGCGCCAGGATGTCGCCCAGTTTGCGCCAGAAGGCCGCATGCGGATGATCCGGCAGGGCCTTGGCCGCCAGCACCAGGCCCTGGGCGCGCAGCATGGTGCGGTTCATCGGGCCCCACTCGGGGAAGTTGCGGATGTAATCAGCGCTGTCAGCGATGCTGGCTTCAATGTGGGCCCGCCGCTCCGCCGTTACGGCCGGACTGTCCTTAATGTGCAGATACGCCTGGGCGAAGACCGGCAGGTGAAAAAAGTCCGTCATGGTTGGCAAGCCATCGCCATACTCAGGGCGGTACTTGATCACGTGTTCGGGACAGGACTCCTTGAAGCGGTGCTGGTTGGCCAGCCAATGCGCGGCCACCTCTGCGTAATCCTCATTTTTCGTGAGGTCGTACAGCGAGCCGGCCAAACCGGCCAGGTAGATGGGACTGGCGGGCGGCGCGTAGCCCCACTCGACCGTGGGCTTCCATTCCTTCAGCCAGCGCTCGACGTCGGCCGGACACGTTTCCAGGCCTTGTTGATAGGCGGACTCCGCCAGGCTCAAGTACGCCTGGCGCGGCGTTGCGGGCGCCTCGGCTCGGGCCGGGAATGCCGCTACGAAGACTACAATGGCACAAAACACTATTCTTACGTACATGAGATCACCTGCCGATCGTTACCATTAACCACAGGAGCAGCAGCACGACGCCTACGAGTATCCAACTTCCGCCGAAGCCGGCCAGGTCGAGCCACGTCGGCTTCATCACTTCCCAGTTCGAACGCGGCAACAGTTTCCCGCGGTCATACATGTCGGGCTGTGAGGCGGCCTGGGAGAGAGCCGCGACCTCAGCCTCCGGTGTCGGCTGCACAGGGGTGTGCAGTCGCGCGAAGAAGAGATCCAGGTGCAGCTTGGGCACCGGACGAGTGACGACGCTCAGTAAGAACAGCAGCACGAAAGGCAACAGGGCGTCAACCAGGAAACGGATGGCCACCAGTTGCGCTTTGCTGCAGGCCGAGAAGTCAAGCCCGAACCAGCTCAACAGCCAAATTTCAGCCTGAAAGCGGCCCTGTCCGATTTTCGGCGAGTGCGGGTCGGCTGGGTCGATGCGCACCACCTTTTCGAAGAACACGCCGGCCGGTTCTATCACGTGCGGCTTATTTATGGTCTGACCCACATTCGCGGCGCGCCCGGCGGCGACGTCTTCGGCCAGCGCGGCAGTTGCCAGAGTGATGGTCCGCGGCTGCGTTTCGCGCAAGAACGCCGGGTTGTGCCGCACGCAATCCAGCAGGGGGAAAACGTTGGGGATGATGGCGTAGAGGGCGAAGCAGAAGAGCACCTGCAATATGACGGCCCATTTCGTCACACGCCGCCAAATGAAGCCGAGCCAGATCGCCGCACCAAACACTGCCGGCACAGAGATGAAGTATTTGAAGAGGTTCAGCAGGTTGTCGGCGTACAGTGCAGTGATGATGCCGCCGAGCAGAACTGCGATAATGACAAAACGTCCCACGCGGATGTAGTGGGCCTCTGAGCGGTTCGGCGCCAGCGGCTGATATAGATTGCGGACGAAAAGCGCGGAGTTGGTCACCGCCTGCGCGCCCAGGGCCGACATGCTGGCCGCCAACACGCCCGTGAGCATGAGGCCGACGCCGCCGGGGAACAGCAGATCGCGCGTCATGTAGCCCCAGATAAGGTCGGCATCGTGTACGCGTCCGGCATACAGGCCGATCGCCAGGAGGCCGGCCAGGGCCCAGAAGAGCATGATGATGCGTTTGCAGAACATTCCGCCGAGCATGCCGACGCGGGCGGTCATTTCGTTCTTGGCCGAGCCGGCGGTGGCCATCATGGGCGCCCCGGCGATGATCGACACCAAATTCGCGAGCGACATGGCGACGATCGTGTACCAAGCGTACTCGCTGGTCGCGGCCGAGCCGAAGACGCGAAACATGTAGTCCGGCACGGAGGCGTGCAGTCCGGCGAAGCCGCCGATACGGCTCAGGCCCAGCGGGATCAGGGCGATGGAGAAGATCAGGATGAGAAAGCCTTGCAGCGCGTCCGCGATGGCCGCTGCGGAGAAGCCGCCTAATCCGATATATGTGGCGACTACAATTGCGTACACAACGTAGATCCAGCGCCGGTCGAGGTAAGAGACAAACGACAGCAACTCGCCGCGCTTGGCGCGCTCGTTCAGCTCCTGGTAACGGGCCTGCTGGGTGGGGCTAAGCCCCTGCGCCAGTTGGGCCTTAAGCTGCTGGTATTCATTGAACTGCGCGACTGCGATGCGCTCGCTTTCGGTGTAGGCGCTTTCGGGTTTGGGCGTCAGGGCCAGCACCATCTTGCCTGCCACCATGTAGCTCACGCCGCCGCCGATGAAAGCCATAGTCAGCGTGAATACGGCGAAGGCGGCGGCCAGGAAGCGGCTGCCATAGCGCTCCGCGAAAAAGTCGCCGATAGTGATCAAGCGGCAGCGCCGGAACAGCAGCGTGGTGAACCAATAGAAGGGCGTCAGGAACAGGACCAGGAACTGTATCCACATGCCGCCGATGCCTTGGCGGTACGTTTCGCGCGCCACGGCCACGGCCTGATCGGCGCTGGTCGAAGTGCCGAAATTCAGAAAGAACTGGTAAAAGCCGCCCAGCTTGCGGCCGGCGACGTAAAAATCATCAGTGCTCTTGGTGCGCCGCGCGACGCGCTTGCCGATCCAGACGATGGCGGCCACGTATAGGACCACGATTGCCAGGTCGAGGACGTGCAGGCCATATATGTGCAACACTCTCTCCTTTACGCGTCGCTGAAGGCCTCGAAAACCGCCGCGACATTGTC
>JAAYXS010000440.1 GCA_012515775.1 Phycisphaerae bacterium | reverse complement strand
GACGCGGCGGCGATGCTCAGCAAGAAGAGCGTAAGGGCCGCTTTCATGCGGGTCGGCACTGTTTTGAATCCTGTTCCAATCGTGAAGCTGGCCGGACGGGACTCACGGAACGGCAGGATACGCGGAGCTGGCCAGGCTGACAATGCCTTTGAAGCGCGACTACGGCGCGGGGGCGTAGTTGCCCGCCCATGCCGCGCACTGCCGCAGGCACGCCCGAAATCGCGCGCCGCTCCCAGAGCAGAGCCGGGGCGTGCCGCCCCGGAATCCGCCGACAACCTCCCATCCGCGCGGTCGTCCGCCGAAACATCGGGAGGGATCGAGGGATCCAGGGATCAAGGGACCGAGGAAGCAAGAGGTCGGACGCCGGTTCGGTCCGTAGAAGCAAACGGTAGAATCATCCCGGAGAACTCACACGTGATAATCACGGGCGTCCCCGGATTACCTCCGGATTACCTTTGCACAGCGCCTCCAACGCCCCCAGCCGCCATGGCCTTCACCTCAGCCGTACTGAGCGACTTGCCCCCGATCCCCCAGCCTCCGCTCTTCACTTCCTCGACGATTACCGTCGTGACCTCGCGCAGGTTCTCCCCCTCGATGGATACCATCGCGTCGGTTAACTTCGCAATCATCTGCTGCTTCTGCTTCGGCGAGAAAACGCCTTCGATAAGTTTCACCTCGATAAGCGGCATGATCGAATCTCCATAGCGCAAAGCTCTGCACACGTTGCTCGCCAACCTGTTGAGCTGATGATAACTCGGACAATGGCCCGAGCCCGCGGCGCGCCGACAGGGATGCCGGCAATGCCGTGATCGGCTAATCCGGGTTACTGCGGGGGCACCATACATATTTCCGTTGACAGGCCGCCCGTGCCCGGCTTAGGTTGCGCTCATGGCACGTATGGGGCGTGTGGTGGTTTCTAGTGGGGCGTGCCCCGGATTAGCGGAAGCGCCGGAGCTGTGCGAGTGAGAAGCCGGCATTTGCCCAGCTTGATTGAAAGGAGGGTCATATGACGTTTTTGAACAGCAATCGGACCTCGCTGGGGCGGTGGCCGCCGCTGCACGTCCCGCGGGGCATAACTCGCCTGCCATTCTTGGCGGCTGTGGTCCTGGCTGGCGTGGCGCTCCACGCAGGCTGCGCCGCTCCCGACAGTTGCCGCGGACCTTTGGACACGCGAGCGCCACTCGTTTTGCGAGAGGCGGAGTCAGTGCGCGCAGCAGTTGAGGAAATGATGGCGCCGGTGCGCATTGGCATGAGCGAGACCGAGCTGCGCAGCACTGGCTGCGTAGAGGATCGAACCATAGTATGCCCGCTGCCGCAATCTATGTCGCGGGCTGGGGCCGCCAAGTGCCGTATGATGGTGCTTTCGGAGCCAAGCCAGTTGGATACTGCACTTCACGTGAAGACGACCGCGGGAGTGGAGGCAACGGTAGCGCTTGCAGGCGACGACCGACGGGTGAAGTTGTTTCGAACGTCCGATCCATCATTCGTGGTTTACGACTGCATTCATGTCGGCAGCACCTATCAGGAGTTGCTGACCCGCTTGGAAGAGTTGGGGGTAACTTGCTCGGAGCCCTTTTTTCACAAGTTGATGGGAGCTGTGGTGGTAGCAGAGGCGGAACCTTGGCTGCACTTCTATTTTTTGCCGTTCCCGGAGCGCCGCCGGAGCGAATCACCACAACGCGGCCCTACACCTGGGAGGAGATCGGCGCAATGGCGAGGGAACGGGCGCTGCGAGCGCTGAAGGAGGCAGAGGAGGGTGCCGGTGAACGCGAATCTCCCGAACTGCCCGGGGACGCGCCCATCGTTTACATCGATGTCCGCGACTTCGCCAGCGGCCGGTAGCGACGTTTTATAAACAATTCTCGAAACCGGGACGCGTCGGGCCATAGCTGACAGCTCGACACTG
>JAAYXS010000439.1 GCA_012515775.1 Phycisphaerae bacterium | reverse complement strand
TCTCCGCCCAGCGGCGTCACCTTTTTCCTGCTATCTCGCGCCGCCTCTCTCCCCCTCTCCTGTTCACCTTTCACCTCACTCCTGCTCTCGCGCAGCGCGGCACTTTGCCAAATTCGAGCGCGCGTACCTTGGCAATCTGGCAACCTGCCCCTGGCGCAACCCAAACGCCGCTTTTATCGGCCAAAGCGGCAACCGCTTGGCAAACTGGCAAACCGCCTATCCAACTCAAATACGAGGCCTATTATGAGACCGCCTCCCCCGCCGCGAACAAAAGCCGCGTTTTTAAGCGCGTCCGCGTTTCGGCTATGCCCGCCTCGCGCAGTTCGCGTAGCTACCTTGGACCCTGGCGCTGCGGCCTCGGATTGCGCAGGGGGCTTGGTGCGGGGGATCGGGTTGCCCGCGCTGGCACTTCGGCCTCGGATTCTTTGCCCTCTTGCCCCCTTGCACCCTCGATCCCTCGATCCCTCAAGGTTTCGCTGGACGACTACGCGGGTGGTAGGGCGCTGGCGGCATTCCGGGCCGCCACGCCCCGGCCCTGCATTCTTGATCCCTCGATCCTTAGATCCCTGGATCCGTCGCTATCACCCTACACGCTACGTGCTTGCCGTGCCAAACCGCGCGTTGTCCAGGAAGCCCTGGAGCTTGCGGGCCCGGACCGGGTGTTGCAGTTTGCGGATGGCCTTGGCTTCCACTTGCCGCACGCGCTCGCGCGTCACCTTGAAAATCTTGCCGACCTCTTCCAGCGTGTAGGTGTAACCGTCGCCGATGCCGTAGCGCAACTTGATGATCTCGCGCTCGCGGTAGGTCAGCGTCTTCAGCACCGCTTCGATCCGGTCGCGCAGCATGTCGTTCGAGGCGGTCGAGACCGGGCTTTCGGCTTTCTCGTCCTCGATGAAGTCGCCGAAGTACGAATCCTCGCTCTCGCCCACCGGACGGTCGAGCGAAATCGGGTGGCGGCTGATCTTCATCACCCGCCGCGCCTCGCCGACCGGCATCTTCGCCTCGGCCGCGATCTCCTCGATCGTCGGCTCGCGCCCCAGCTTCTGAAGCAGGCGCTTGTTGATGTTGCGCAGCTTGCTCATGGTCTCGATCATGTGCACCGGAATGCGGATGGTGCGGGCATGATCGGCAATGGCGCGCGTGATCGCCTGGCGAATCCACCAGGTCGCATAAGTGCTGAACTTGTACCCGCGGCGATATTCGTACTTATCCACGGCCCGCATCAGGCCGGTATTGCCCTCCTGGATGATGTCCAGGAACGACAGGCCGCGGTTGCGGTATTTCTTGGCGATCGAGACGACCAGGCGCAGGTTGCCGCCCGCCAGGCGCCGCTTGGCCTCTTCGTACTCACCGAAGACGCGCTGGCTGGCGTTGACGCGCTGCCGCAGGTCTTCAGGAAATTCCATCACCAGGTCGACCAGACCGTTGAATTCGTCCTTCATCGCCTCGACTTCTTCGGGCGGAAGGGTCTTGCCGCGCGTCTTCAGCTCGTGCTGCAGGGCCTCCATTTTGCACGTCATGCCGTTCAGTTTGCGCATCATGGGGGTAATGCGGCTGGTACGCAGCGAGAGCTCTTCGAGCAGCGTGACCGCCCGGCGGCGGCGCTGCGCGATGCGGTCGCGGGCCATCTTGCGGACGGCGGCCGGCGTGCGGTTATCGCGGACGGTCTGCCAGTCGGATTGATTCAACTCGAGCAGCTTGCGCACCGTGGCCAGGTTGGCCGGCAGACGCTTGACGATCGTGCTCTTGGCCATGCTCTCGGTGGTGGAGATTTTCATGGTGCGGTCGAAGGGCATGCGCCCGTCGGCCACGGCCTGCATGGTGTCGACCGCCTGCTGCATGCAGAAGTCGTTTTCGAGCACCTTGCGGCGGAAAGCCATGCGCGTCAGTTCGATCTTCTTGGCGAGCGCGATTTCCTCTTCGCGCGCCAGCAGCGGGATCTCACCCATCTGGGTGAGGTACATGCGGACCGGGTCGTCGATGCGCTTGGCGGCGGCGTCGGTGAGGTCGACCTCGGTCACCTCGTCCAAGCTATCGCCGCCCTCCAGCACGCTGACGCGTTTGCGGTCCGCGTCGCGCATCTTCTCGGCTTCGATCTCGTCTATGAGCTTGATGCCCGCCTGCTCGATGCGGTTCAGGACGCTTTCGAGCTTTTCGGGGGAGATGGCCTCATCGGGCAAAGTCTCATTCAGCTCTTCCCAAGTAAGGTACTTTCGCTTAAAGCTGGCCTCAATCAGCTCGTTTACGCTTTGCTCGATTGGGTCAATGTCGGGCTTTCCGACGATCATTAAGGTTCTCCAATTCATCCCGCAAGGGGATTCGTTTCGGATGCTGCG
>JAAYXS010000438.1 GCA_012515775.1 Phycisphaerae bacterium | reverse complement strand
CCGGCAGCTTGCGCGTCTCATCGAACGCCTGGGCCGCGGCGGCGATGGCCCGCTCAATGGCGGCGCGGTCCGCACGCGCCACGCGGGCCGCGGGCTGGAGCGTGTACTTGTTCTCTACGACCAGGTCAGCCTTGGCCGCAACCTGCTGTCCGGCGAGGTAATATGGGTATTCTGCGCGCATACCAAATCTTAGGCTTGCAGTCCCGCGTGTCTGTCGCTGCTCATGGGTTGCCCGGCTTCTCCGGTTTGTCCGGCCTGTCGGGTTTTGGAGGCTGCGGCGGATGGCCAGGCAGCGCAGGCGCCTTCCCTGCGTCCTTCAGGGCTTCCTTCACCGCTTCCGGGAGCTCAAACCGTTCCTTGGGAATGTCAACGTTATGCTCGACGCTGCTCAAAGTGACGACCAGCGGCATCAGGCCGGCGGCGCGCTGCCTGAAAGGTACCATGACGTCGTCAACTTTCCGGTGATCTTCGAAGTATATCGAGATGTTTCCCATGCCGGCGCCCGCGCGCATATCCCAGCGCACCAGCAGGTTGGATTTCTGGTCAACGTACCACAGTTCGGGCGGACCTTCCTCGGGGGTCATGATGAGCTTGTACGCAGGGCTACTGCCAACCGTCTCAATGCCGGCCGTTTCGGCGCTCTTGTAGTGCCGGCGCCAGGTTGCAGGGAGGTGTATGTCGCCCTGCCGCGCCGCCAGGGCAGCTTCTTCCTTGTCAGCAATCTGCACACCCATCGGCGATTGCGTCCAATACACCTCGCCATTCGTACCTTGCTCGATTTTTAGCCCTTCCGGCAGCTCAATGATTTGAAGCGATTTGTTAGGTGCAGCTTCATACATCGTGATGTTTGCTTTGTCCGGACCATGCTCATACGTTCCCTTCGATACACGGGTCCTGATTCTGTTGATGGCCGCTTCGCCGCCGCTGGCCTCGACCAACTTGTCGAGAACCGCTTCGGCCTTGGGCAACTTCTCCTCAGCCGCGCTCGGCTTCTGCGCTTCGCCCGGCTTCTTTTCCGTTGCAGGGGCTTGAGCGAAAGACACACCGGCCGCCACAATCGCCAGCGTGGCGAGCCCAACCGCTCGCCACTTAACCAGCCGCGCCACTGTCTTAATCAGCGATCTTGTCATCGACCAATCTCCTTTAGGGGGTAATAGGAACAGCAAGATCATACCTGATTTGTTCGACTGCGCGCAGTGCCGCTGCCGAGCGTTGCAGAATATCAGATGGCTTTTTCTGAAATTCGAATTTACCCTAAGTCTGTCGCAGCAGTGCGCGCGTGATTTACTGGTTAGCCACTGCGCGCAGCTCTGCGCTGTGACGCAGGAGTTGCACGGCGGCCGCAATATCCTGCCCGAAAAGCCGGTCCCGCTCGGCATGCGGAATGACCTGCCGAACCAGGGCATGCGCGGCGCGCGGGCCAACTCCCGGCAAGAGCGGCGCACGAAAATCAATTGCCTGCGCGGCACAAACGAGTTCGATCGCCAGCACGGTTTCAACGCGATCGATGACTTCAAAACATTTGAAAGCCGACGTAGCGCCCATGCTCACGTGGTCTTCCTGCCCCAGCGACGTGGGGATCGAATCGACCGCGGCCGGCCCGGCCAACACTTTGCACTCGTTTACCAGGGCGGCGGCGGTGTACTGCGGCAGCATGAAGCCGCTGTTTAGTCCAGTGTCGCGCATCAGCAGCTTTGGCAACCCGTCCTCGCCGCTGAGTAGTTGGTAAGT
>JAAYXS010000437.1 GCA_012515775.1 Phycisphaerae bacterium | reverse complement strand
TACCCGATCATCGAGAAGCGCTACACGGTGCGCGTCCCGAAGGACAAACCGCTCCAGGCCGAGGTTTACAACGGCGAGCTGCGCTCCGCGGTCCTGTTCGAAGGCGACCAGCTCGTTTATACGTTCGAGAAAACGAACATCGAGCCTTTCAAGAGCGAACCGAGCATGGAGTCGACACCCAACGTCGGCACCAAGCTCCTGTGCGCCACGCTTGCGACGTGGAAAGAGAAAGCCCGCTGGCTGTACGAGGTAAGCGAGCCCCAATTCGCCTGGGATGACGCCATCGCGGCCAAAGTCAAGGAAGTCATTAAAGACTGCAAAACCGACGAGGAGAAGTACACCGCGCTCAATCACTGGGTGGCCGAGAATATCCGCTACGCCGGCACCAGCCGCGGCATGTGCGAGGGCTACACCGTGCACCGCAGCATTGAGACGTTCCACGACCGCTGCGGCGTCTGCAAGGACAAGGCCGGCATGCTGGTGACAATGCTGCGTGTGGCCGGCTTCGATTCGTACCTGACGATGACCATGGCTCGCCAGCGGGTGGACCGCGTTCCGGCCGACCAGTTCAACCACGCGGTCACGTGCTTCCGCGACAAGGACGGCAACCTCACGCTGCTGGACCCGACCTGGATGGTGAAGAGCCGCGACAACTGGTCGACGCTCGAACCCCTGCAGCACGTGGTCTACGGCATCCCGGAAGGCAAGGAACTCTCGCAGTCGCCCTACTTCCCGCCCGAGGACTGCACGGTTAGCTGGAAGGGCCAAACCGCCATCAGCGAGGACAACGAGCTGACCGGCGGGCTGAACTTCTACTCCACCGGCGCGCCCGAAGGCCGTCTGCGCCGCGCTCTGGCCGCATACCCGGCCGACGAGCGCCACGAAGTTTTCGAAGCCAGTTTCGCCCGCATCAGCCCGGTGACGAAGATCGGCAGCCTGACCTGCATGGACCCGGTCGACTTCTCCGAGCCGCTCAAGCTTCAGGCCACGTTTGGGGCCGAGGATTTCGCACTCGGCGGCGGCAACAAGCGTTATTTCAAGCTGCCGCTGCTGCAGACGCCGCTGGGTGACCGCACGCTCATGGATTTGCCGGGCACCTACGGCCTCGAAACGCGCAAGTACGGCGTGCGGCTGTGGGCGACGCGTCTGGTCAAGGTCGACGAAACAGTGAAGCTCCCGCCGGGCTGGAAGGTGGTCGAGTCGCCCAAACCGGTGAATATCGACGGGCCGTCGGCGAGCCTGCAGTTCGACATCGAGTCGACGCCGGGACAGGTTCACTACACCTGCGAGCTGCGAATCAAGAAGTGGCAGATCCCCCCGGAGGAGTACGCCAACTTCAAGGAAGTGATGGAGAAGTTTGATGAACTGGCGGGGCCGGTAATGGTATGCGAGCTGGAGGGCGCCCATGTTGAGCGTTAAAGAAGGGATCAAGGGATCTAGGGATCGAGGGATCAAGAGCGCCTTTGCAGTCGCTGTATTCCTGCTGGCCGCTCTCGCGCTTCCGCCGGTGGCCTGGGCCGACACTGCTCCGCAGCCGGATGGGGTTATTGAGCTTTGGGAGCAGCATTGGACGATTAATGAGGACGGCTCGACCGTCTATCGTGAGAAGCAGCACGTTCGCCTTAACAGCGATCGTACCCACCGGGAATTCGCCGATCCGCGCCTGACGTACAACGCTGAGACGGATAATCTGGAGATCATTACCGCGCGCGTCAAAAGGGCCGATGGCACTTACCGCGAGTTGCCGGACTATTCCCATGTGCTCGTGTCACCGGACATCACCGCCGGCTGGCCGGCCTTTGCCGCCATTCGCCAGCACGTGCTGGTGATGAGCGGCATCGAGACCGGCTGCGTCGTCGAGTTGGATTACCAGATTACCAGCAAGCCCGGTGCGCGGCCCGCACTGGCGGCCGATGTGCGCCTCGATCACGCCTATCCCGTCCTCGAACGCGTACTGTCCATCACAAGCCCGGCCGCGGCCAACATTAGGCCTTCCGTGATTGGGCCTGGGGGCGCGCAGATCGGGACAAAACCGGAAGTCTCCTCGTCGACCTCCGTGAAGAGCGGCCTGCCCTACGAAACGAAGACGTGGACCTTCCGCAACCTGCCGGCGCATCCGGCCGAGCCCCGGTGCGCTCCCTGGCAGGTTCGCTGCCCACGCTTTGCGTTCAACAGCGGCGGTGATTGGCATCGGTGGATGCAGCGCACGACCAGCGACATCGAAAGCGCCGCAAACGAGTGCGAAATTACCGCCAAACTGGCGGCCGACTGGACCAAAGACGTCCTACAGCCGGCCGACAAAATGCGCGCTATCCAGGAAAAACTGGCGGCCGTTTTCAACGTCGTGGAGTTTGACTCCGACTGGCAGCGCGGCGGTCTTCGCCCGGCTTCGGAGACGATCCGCGGCGGCTACGGTCTGCCCCAGGAAGCGACCGCGGTTCTGCTGTCGCTGGCACGCGCGGCCGGGCTGCCGGCTCGCGCGGCCGTGCTCGTAAACGATGATCGCTGGCTCGAATCCGCTCCGCACGACTCGCAGGTGGCGGCCTATGTCGTCCTGCTCGACGGCGGCCAGCAGCCGGAAATCTGGGATGCCCGCCACGGGCGCATCGTGCGCGACAGCCGTTGGGCCGGCACTTCGCTGCTGATCATGGGCGACGCGAGCGCGATGCGCACGCCGCTGCCCGCCTGGACCCAGGCTGATGAGAGTCGTTGCGTAGTCGGCGGCACGATCAAGATGAAGGCGGACGGCACTTACGCCGGCACGGTTTCGCTGGCTACGTCCGGCTTGTTCGTCGCTCCGGAAAGCCTGCGCTCGAGCGAGGCTCAGAAGAGCCGCGTCAGCGCGCTTCTCGGCCGCGTTTTGCCGGAGGTCACGGTGGAGAGTTTCGCCGTGAAGGAACTGAGCGATAACGAGTTCGCCGTGGAGGCGAAGGTCAAGTCGTCCAAGGCCCTGAAGAAAGTCGGCGGCGCGTATTGGCTGCAAATGCC
>JAAYXS010000436.1 GCA_012515775.1 Phycisphaerae bacterium | reverse complement strand
GGCGACCTGCTGCACTGGTCCGACGACAGCCTGATAGCGGGCTTGCGGACCGTGATGACGGCCGGCCAGCCGCCGCTGCTGGTGGCCTGTCCTACGGGGGCCTATTCGGGCCGCCAAGCCGGCGTGTGCGTGCTGCAGGCCGGCTCGCTGCTGTGGCGCTACGCTCCGGGTGGGGCGATCTGGGCCACTCCGGCGATCGCCGATGTGACCGGCGACGAACGCAGCGAGATCATCGTGGCGTCAATCGACGCCACCGCCGGACAAGCCCGCGGAGTCGTGACCGTGCTCACTTCGGAAGGCCGCTGCCTGCTGCGGCTGGAACTGCCCGCGCCGATCGAATGCTCGCCTGCGGTCGCGGACGTGAACGGGGACAACCGCCTCGAGCTGCTGGTCGCCGATCAAAGCGGCGTGCTGCATTGCTATGACGTGGGTCGGATCGGCCCGATCGAATGGGGCCTGGGCGCCGGCGACAGCCACAACACGCGTAACGCCGAAAACGCTTATCGCTTCGGGCAAGCCCCCAGCGGCATGCAATGGAACTGGAAGCCGCAATAGCAGCGGCAGCAGCCTCAGCGAGACGCCTGGCCTAGCCGTCGTATTCCAGGAAGAACGTGTTCTGCGCCGTGATTCCCAGGCGGGCCACACCCCCGCTCGGCACTCGTTCCAGCGTGTCCGCCAAATCCGCAAATTGCGCGGCCGCGGTCAGGTTCGGCCAGCGTTCCATCAGGCGAACGATTCCGGCCGCGACCAGTTCACGTGCGGGTTCGGCTGACAGGTTGGTGGGCCGGTCCATCAGCTCGACCAAAACGGCACGCAGCACGTCCAGCGGTCCCGCGCCCGCGAGTGAGAGCGCAACCAAGTCCAGTTCGCCGCGCAACTGGAACGTCGGGGCCGGCGCTAGCGCCGAGGGTGCGACAAGCGGCATGCGCGGTGGAGCGACAGTGGCCTGAAGCTTGCCGCCAACAACGCCGTCGCGGCCCAGCAGCACTACCACCGCGTCGGTCCGGCCGGCAGCGTCCTGCCGACTGCCGCTGAAGCCGATATTGCAGGAGTGGAAAATGTCCTGATCGAGCAACTGCCGGCACTCGCTTTGGCTGGCCCCGAGGCGAATTCGATCATACGTCATAGTGGCGCAGCCGGTGAGGCTGACAAGCATCGCGACCGCGATTAGGCACGCAGCCGACCGAGTGCGTAGCGAGCGATTCGCGCTAGCTTTCATGATTGTCATGATGTCGGGCGCGTGCTCGCCTCGCAAGTCGGCGTGGGGCGCGTAAAGTACTGGCGAGCCGCGCTGCGCGACGTATACTGCGCAGCGGAAATAAAAGACCGGGCAGCTCAAGTGAGCGCCCGTCTGGTTTTTGAGGCGTTGAATGGACCCGGAACAGGTCGATTCGATTCTGGACGAAGCTAACCGGCTACTGAATGCCGGGCAGCCGGAGGAAAGTCTGCGCTGCTTGGAGCAACTCGAGCAGGAGGCGCTGGGGGAGGACGACCGCGTTGAATACGGGGCCCTGCGGGCCTACGCGCTGGGGGAACTGGGGCGAGTCGCCGAGGCGTTGGCGCTGCTGGAGCCGCTACTGGAGGAATTCCCCAAGTCGGCGCGGCTGCTCGGCGCGCTGGGCGTGGTGCTCAGCGGCGCAAACGAGTTGGAGCAGGCGTGCGAAGCGTTGCAGGCGGCCATCGCGTTGGATGGAGAGGACGAGACGCTGCTGGCCAACCTGGCCTTGGTTCGGGAAAAACTGCACGATTACGACGCGGCGATTGAACTCTACGATCGCGCCCTGGAACTCGGGGCCGACCTGGACTGGGTGCTGGTGCGCAAGGCGGCCGCCCTGACCGAAGCCGGCGATACGGAAGCGGCCAAGGTCATGCTCAAGCGTTATCTCTCGCTGGTCCCGGATGACGCGGAGCAACTGGTGGCGCTGGCCATCCTGTACAGCGACGATGAGCAGTACGAGCAGGCCTATGCGGCCTATCGCGAGGCTGAGCAGATCGACCGTGATTCGAGCGGCCTGCGTTTGAACTGGGGCGTCACGGCGGTGCGCGCCGGCGACCTCGACCAGGCCCGGGCACAATTGGAGCACTTGGAGCGGCTGGAAAGCGGTTCGGCCCGCCCGCTGCTGCTGCGGGCCTTCATCTGCGAGGAAGAGCACGAACTGGCGGCGGCGCGGCGTTGCTACGCCGACGCCCTGGCGCGGGTGCAGCCCTCCAACACTGAAGAGCTGGTGTACGCGCTTGAAATGGCCATGGACTTTTCGGCCCGCAACGGCATGCGCGCCAATTGTGAGAAGTTGATGCGCCGCGCTTATGCCGCCAACGCCTGCACGGCCGAGCTGTGCGAGCCATATCGTGAGGTGAACGGCGAACTCCTCGCGGACGGCTATTGGTTCAGCATGGTGGTCGAAGCCGATTTTCGGCTGGGGCTGTTTGCGGTGCACGAAAGCGGTCCCGACGGCGCCGGCCGTCCCCGCCGCTACCAACGCCGGTTCCAGGTGATCGCTCGCAACCACGACGAAGCGATCGATATGGTCACGCGTTTCGCGCAGCGGGCCGGCGAGCGGCACGTGGTGGTCCGGGAATTCCTGCGCGAGGAGAAGATTCAAGACCTCTATTCGGGGGTGTACGAGATCGACGCTGAGAGTTACGTGCTCC
>JAAYXS010000435.1 GCA_012515775.1 Phycisphaerae bacterium | reverse complement strand
CGGCCGGACCTCTGGTCAGGTGCTATCGCGCCAGCCGGCGGGCCTGGCTGGCAACCAAAACCAGCAGGTACGTTGCGCCCGCGACCAGCACGGTCGTCGCGCCAGGTTGTAGGCCGAGGCTGTAGCCCAGGGCCAGGCCGAGCGTGACGAAGACCATGCTCAGCAGGGCCGCGACCGCCATTATTCGCCAGAAGATGCGCGTAAACTGGCCGGCGACGGCCACCGGCAGCGTGAACAGGGCGATTACCAGTATGATTCCGACCACGCTCACGAGCAGCACGACCGTCAGGGCCACCAGGCACAGTAGCAGCAGGTAATAGAACTCGACGTTCAACCCGCGCAGGCGGGCGTATTCCTCGTCGAAGCAGACGGCCAGAAACTGCTTATAGAACAGCAGCGCCACGGCGATTATGAGCGCGTCGAGCACGGCCAGGAACCAAACGTCGTTCGGCGAGACGATCAGGATGCTGCCGAAGAGGTAGCTCATCAGGTCCTGCGAATAGCCGGGCGTGAGATAGACGAAGAGTACCCCGACGGCCATGCCGATGGCCCAGAGGGCGCTGATGATGGTGTCCTCGCGCTGCCGGGCGCGCAGGCTGACAAAGCCGATGATCATCGCGGCCAGCAGGGCGGCGACTACGGCGCCGTGAAGCGGGTCAAGCGGCTGCCAGCCGTAGATTGGGTTGTAGACTTGCCAGTGGTGGACGCGCTCCAGGTAATAGGCCGCACCCAGGCCGCCGAAGACGCAGTGCGCCAGGCCGCCAGCGATGTAGGTGATGCGGCGGACGACGACGTAGGTTCCGACAATGCCACAGGCGATGCTGGCGAGAATGCCGGTGACCAGCGCGTACACCAGGAAAACGCTGTCGGGATCGCGCAGAGCCTGGAAGAAATCGAGCATGGCGGCCTCACTCGTGCGTGCCGTGGGAATGTTGGACGAAGCGCACCGGGCCGCCATACAGGGCGCTGATGGTGCGGCCGTTCAGTTCCCTGGTGGCGTGAACGTCAACACGCCGAGCGACGCAGATGACAGTGCGCACGTGCTGAGACACGAAGCCGACGTCGTGCGAGACGAGCAGGATGGTCATGCGTTTGTTGAGTCCGTGCAGCAGTTCGAGGAAATCGCCTTGGACGGCGATGTCGAGGTTGGCGGTCGGTTCGTCCAACAGCAGCAATTCCGGTTCTGAAGCCAGGGCGCGGGCGATAAGCACGCGCTGCCGCTGACCGCCGGAGAGCGCGGGCAGCGGGCGGCGGGCATAGTCGGCCAGGCCGACTTCGGCCAGGGCCTGCGCGGCTGCGCGGCGATCCGCCCGGCCGGCGGGGCCGAATGTGGCGGAAATTCCGAGGCGTCCCATGAGCACAACGTCCAGCGCCGTGACCGGGAACTGCGGGTCAAATTGGGCGTGCTGCGGTACGTAGCCGATGCGCTGGCGCACCTCCAGCGGCGGCCGGCCGAAGATGCGGACGGTTCCGCTCTGGGGCTGGAGCAGTCCGAGCATTAATCTAAGGAGCGTGGTCTTGCCGCCGCCGTTGGGCCCGACGATGGAGACGAAATCGCGGGCGGCGACTGTGAAGGTTACGTCTTCGAGGACCGGTGAGCCCTGGTAGGCGAAGGTTAGGCGCTCGACCGCGATGACGATTTCGGGCGGCGCGCTCGGCGGCGGGTTGTTATTGGCTGGGGAGGTCACGGGTGCTGAGGCTCCGCGGGGGCGGTGGCGGGCGGTGGTTCAGGGGCGGGTGTTGTAGGCTCGGATTTGGTGGGCTCGGGTTTTTGGGGCTCCGGTTTTGACAGCGCCTGGCGGACCTGCTCGGCCATGGCTTCCATGCTCGTCATGTAGTCCGGCGCGAGGTCGTCCAGCGGGACAACCGCTCCGCCGATTTGCCGCGCGATTATTTCGGCGCTACGCGTCGAGAACTGCGGCTGGACGAAGATCACGCGCACGTTTTCCTGCCGGGCGCGGCGAATCAGGTCGGCGAGGTCCTTGGGGGAGGGCTCTTTGCCGCCGATTTCGACCGCGACCTGATGCAGTCCATAGGCGTCCGCGAAATAGCCGAAGGCCGGGTGATACACGAACAGTGGCTGGCCGCGCACGGGCGCGAGAGCAGCGGCGATGCGGGCGTCGAGCGCGTCCAGCTCCGCAGTAAAAGCCGCCAGGTTGCGTCGGTACTCGTCGGCGTTGGCCGGATCGAGTCGGATCAGGGCATCCGCAATAGTCTGGGCCTGGATTTTGACCAGCCGCGGGTTCAGCCAGATGTGCGGATCGGCGCCTTCCTCGTCGTGGTGCGCCGGATGTTCGTGATGCGCCTCCGAACCGTGTTCGTGTGCATGATGCGCGGCG
>JAAYXS010000434.1 GCA_012515775.1 Phycisphaerae bacterium | reverse complement strand
GTTTCTGCCGGCCGGCTGTATGAGCATGGGCTGTACGGCCGAGTCTACGCGGCAGGCGTTGGCGGCTCAGGAGCGGGCGGATGAAGTCTCGCAGGCGGTGGTGGATAACCAGTCGCAGGCGATGAAGATTCTTCTGTTCCAGAGCACTCTGGCGCAGCTCGAACAGGCGCAAGACCCTAAGCACGCAGAGGTGATCCTGAACGAGGCGTGGAATCAGCGCGACCTGTTCGAGTTCTGGATGGTGCAGTGGGAGCGGGCTAAGGCTTTGCGGCTGGTGGGGGCGACGACGAAGCTGTGGTCTGACCAGAGCACGTTCGACCTGCTGTGCAAGTCGGTGCAGGCGAAGGTGAAGCGGGCGCCGGTGGAGTACCCGAGCACGCAGCCGGCGGGGGTGGAATGATCCCCATGCTTCTGACCGGCCGTGACTGCCCGTCGTGCGATGGCGCGGGTCGCAAGGACCGCGGCCGTGGCAAGGTTTGGTACGACACCTGCGCCAAGTGTGCGGGTGACGGGCTGGAGCGGGAGCCGTTGAAGACCGAGAAGATGCGGGCGCACGAGAGTTATGCCGAAACAGAGGCGGGGTAGAGCAGTGGTAGCTCGTCGGGCTCATAACCCGGAGGTCGTAGGTTCGAGTCCTACCCCCGCCTGTTGGGAACCGGCGAGTCCAAAGGGCTGTGACACGGCCAGCCACGTTGGTTCCCCTAGCTTGAAAACTGAATAAGGGGCAACGTGCCAGGGTAGGCGCATACCCGAAGCGCGGAGCCACAAGCAAACGGCCATGCGAGGTCGCATACTCGTGTGGCCGTTTTTGTTTGGGCTCGCCCCGTTTTTGGAGATGGCAGTGTGGCGAGTGGATGTCAACCGGCTGTTGTTTGGCGCGGCAGTGCTGACGCTTTCGGGTGGTTGCACGTTCCATGCCCACTTTTTCGAGATGCGCGAGGTGAAGCATGACGAACCTGATCCAGTGGTTAAGCGGCAAGAAGACGCTGATCGGGGGAGCACTACTCAGCCTTATTGGACTGGTTGGCAGTTTGGATGCCCTGATGAATGATGGGCATTTGGCCTGGTTTACGACTGAGCAATACACGGCGGCTGGGACGCTGATCGCGGGCCTGACGGGCGCGGCGATGCGCCTGGCGGTCAAGAAGACCGAGACAAGCAAAGGAGACTGACAAATGCGACGGTTTGTGACTTGCCTGGCGGCCGAGCTGTTCTTGGCCGCGTGTGTGCTGGCGGCTCCGAATGAGGCGTACATCAAGGACGCGCATATCCGCGACGATGCGGGTATTCAGCCCCACAAGATCAGGGGGCTGGTCGATCTGACTAGCATATTCGGCGGCCGGACGTGGTTTGTGAACAGCGCCAACACCGGCGCGGGCGACGGGGGTGGATACGGCGCGACGTACAAGCAGCCGTTCGCGACGCTGGGCTATGCCATTTCGGTGGCCAGTGCGGGCGACCTGATTCTGATTGCGCCTGGGCATACGGAAGCGGTGACTTCGGCTGGCGCCATTACGCTCGACAAGGCGATTACGATCGTCGGTTGTGGCTACGGTGAGAAGCGCCCGAAGTTCCTGTTCAGTACCTCGACGGCGGCCGATATTCAAATCAGGGAGGCCGGGGTGAGCATCTACAACTGCATCTTCGAGTGCGACAAAACCGGGGCCAACCATGTGCGCATGATTGCCGTGCTGGCGCCCGGGGCGCTGATCGAGAACTGCCTGTTCCGCGCGGGCACGACGACCGAGAAATCCTTGGCGTTTATTGTGCTGGACGGCTACACCGCGTCGCCCGACTACTGCACGATCCGGAACAACGCCTTCATTTCGGCCACGGCCGGTGCGGAGCATGCGATTGCGATTGATTACGCCTCGACCGGGCTGGTCCTGGAGGGCAACTACATCTTCGGCAATTACTCGGCGGCCTGCGTGCACTCCGGTGTGGCACATACTGCGTGCTTCATCCACCACAACAGCCTGACCAACACTGCCAATGGTAAACCTGCGATTGGGTTTGCCGTGGCAGCGACCGGAGCGATTGAATTCAACACGGTCAACTCCCCGTTGGCGGCCGCGGCCACCAAGACTGGTATTGATCCGGGGGCCTGCTACTGCAACGAGAACTATGGCTCGGATGGCAACGGCGACGTAAGCGGCGTCCTCAATCCGGCCTCTGACACCTGATCCGCCTGAGCAAAGGAGGCTTTCGCAATGAAGTGGTATACCTGGCTAATCGCATTCCTCGCGGCGTGGTTCGCGTTCTTCAATCCAGCCACGGCGCAAACCGTTCAATATGTGACCAGCACCGAGATCGGTGGCATTCCGACCGTGGGCATGACCACCACGTTCACGACTGGTCGCACGATCTTTGTGGACTCGAACAAGGGCACGTCGGGCGGCGATGGTTCTACGCCGGCAGCGGCCGTGGACACGCTCGCGCACGCTCTGCTGCTGGCGACCGCCAACAAGGGCGATGTGATTCTGCTGATGCCGGACCACGCCGAGACGATCGTGGCGGCGACCACGATTAGTACTGAGGGCATCACGATCAAAAGCCTGGGCGTAGGTGACAACCGGGCGCAGTTCACCTTCGGCACATCGACCG
>JAAYXS010000433.1 GCA_012515775.1 Phycisphaerae bacterium | reverse complement strand
GCCCCAACAGCACCATGACCAACGGCCGCATGACTTCGCGCCTGCTTCGCAAGTACGCAGTGCTCGATAAAGAAAGCGAGCGCATTCTGCGCCAGGCCGTCAGCGAACTAGGCCTGTCGGCTCGCGCGCACGACAAAGTCCTAAGGGTCGCGCGCACCATCGCCGATCTGGACAACCAAGAGCACATCTCTGCCACCCATTTGTCCGAAGCCATCCAATACCGCCGCCTTGACCGCAGCCTCTGATCAGAGCTTTCAGCAATCAGCCATCAGCCATCAGCCAAGGCCGGGTGCCACGCCCAAGCCGGGTGCCATGCCCAACCTGGGTGCCATGCCCAACCTGGGTGTCATGCCCAAGCTCTAAGCGCGGGCATGCCCTCGTTAACGGCGTCAGATACTGAGTTGCCGCGGCCGGGTGCCATGCCCAAGCCGCGTAGCGGCGCGGGCATGCCGTCGTTAGCGGCGTCAGCTACTGAGCCGGGTGCCATGCCCAAGCTCTAAGCGCGGGCATGCCCTCGTTAACGGCGTCAGATACTGAGTTGCCGCGGCAATCTTTTTATCAGACCGCTTGAGCACCTGGGGCAGCACCGCCGCGCGCCGCCGCTCGCGCGCGAATCCCTCTCGCACGCGCTCTGTCGGCAATCCCACTTATCCGCTTTCTCCTCGTGGCCGCTGCCCGTTTTCGCGCCGGCGTTATCGGACACGCCCCGCTGGCGTTAGGTTCGGGTTGCCGCCCTCGCTGGCGCGGCGGAATCGGGCGACGTTTGCCCTCGCTGGCGCTTCG
Organism: Phycisphaerae bacterium; assembly: GCA_012515775.1. Classification (GTDB taxonomy): domain Bacteria; phylum Planctomycetota; class Phycisphaerae; order UBA1845; family Fen-1342; genus JAAYXS01. The sequence goes on along the minus strand of JAAYXS010000433.1, from coordinate 3,189 downwards.
GGCTCGGATTACTCCCCTGCCCGCCTGCCGCTCTCCCGCGCGCCGGCCGCTCCCCCGCCCCGGACTGCCGTCACCCTGTACAATGCTTTCGATGACGAGGAACCCGTGAACGAGGTCGATAACCCGTGAACGACGTCGAGAAACAGCCAAGACCGGCCGGACGCGGCGCGATCGCTGCGGCTCTTCCGAACCTGCTGGTTCTCACGCGCTGCCGCGCGCTGCAGACCCGCAACCTGATCGACCAGCAACTGAAGAACGCCCCCATCAGAACCTTCGTCGTAATCGTCCTCCTCGCCGCGATCTGGGCCGCCTTGTACTTCCTGCTCAACGCGATCTTCCACCAGATCAACCGCTGGGATCTCGTCGCCGTCGTCGCCAGCAAACCCATCTTCGTCAACTTCTTCCTCGTCCTGGCCATCATGCTGGCCTTCTCGAACGCCATCCTCGGGTTCGGCAGCCTTTTCGGCCGCGGCGATTGCGCTTATCTGCTGGCCATGCCCATTCATCCGCGACAGGTACTCACCGTCAAATGGCTGGAGGGAATGCTGCTCTCCGGCTGGTCGTTCCTACTCTTGGGCGTGCCGCTCATGCTGGCGGTCGCCAACAACGCCACGGTGCCGTGGTACTACTTCCCGCTGTTCATCGGCCATTTCGTAGGCTTCATGCTCGTGCCGGCCACCTTGGGGCTGCTGCTGGCCTGGGCCGTCGCCATGTGGGTGCCGCGCCAGCCGCTAATGCTCATTGTGTGGATCATCGTCATTGCCGGGCTGGCCGGCGGCCTCTACCTATGGAACTTCTCCCACAGCGAGGTGGACTCCAACGAATGGCTGGCAATGCTGTCCGCGGAAGTCAGCATCGCCAAGGCCAAGCTGCTGCCCAGCACCTGGACCGCTGAAGGCGTCGTCGCAGCGATTGAAAAGCGCCCCGCCGACAGCTTGCACTACCTCCTGGTCGTCTTGGGCAACGCCGCCTTCTTGTGCTGGCTGACCATCAACCTGATCGCACGCACCTGGCCCGAAGCGTACAGCCGCGCACGATACGGCTTCCGCGCGGGCACCACGCGCGGCGGCTGGGTGACCGCGGCGCTGTGTCGCGTGCTGTTCTTTTACCTGCCACGCCAACTGCGTGTGATCATGCTCAAGGACGTGCGCGCCTTTGACCGCGACGCCACGCAATGGACGCAGACCGCGATCATGCTCGGTCTACTCGTCATTTACGCGCTGAATCTCAGACGCCTCCCGCTTGATCTGAGCCAGCCGGTCGTCAAAGCCGTCATGGCCTTTCTCAACTTGGCGATCATCAGCCTCATCATCGCGACATTCACCAGCCGTTTCGTCTTCCCGCTGCTCTCGCTCGAAACACGCCAGATGTGGCTGTTGGGAATGCTGCCGGCCGGGCGTTCCGCGGTTCTGACGGTCAAATTCGTTTTCGCGGTGACGGTTACGAGTCTGGCGGGCCTGGGCGTCATGAGTCTGGCCGTGCGCATGCTCGATCTGCCCGACGATTGGGCTAGCTTTAGCCTGTTTGTCTGCTTCCTCATTTGCAGCGGGCTGTCAGGCTTGTCGGTCGGCTTGGGGGCGCGCTTTCCCGTGCTCGGCCAGCGTAACCCGGTTCGCATCGCCTCGGGTCTCGGCGGCACGGTCAACCTCGTTGCCAGCATGGTGTTCGTGGGAATCGCGCTACTCATAGTTGCGCTGGCCGGCTGGCGGCAAATCGCCCACGCGGGACTGACGGGCGGGCCGCTCGTACCGTTGACTCAACAGACCTGGCAAGCGGCCGGCCTGATCGTGCTCGTCAGCATGGTGGTAACGATCGCGCCGTTGTGGGCTGGCTCGCGGCACTTTCAACGCCTCGAGTGCTGAACGGCCCTTCAGCTTACGATCATGTCACGCCTTCGGCGCGTTGCAACAACATCGTAATCTTGCAGCCGAGTGCTGAACGGGTTTGCGCCTCACCTATACTACTGAGTCGAGGTGTTCGAAGCTCTTTACCTGGATTGAATTGCGCATGCACCGCGCGCCGGACACACGCCCGTCTCAGCCCGGGGGCCGAGGCGCCGCAGCGTTGCGTGCCGCGCGTCCTGCGAGCAGGCCGTGACCAAGTGCTCCAATCAAACCGGCTGCCCCACGCCGGACACTGGCGGGCCGGCGGGCCCGGAGCGCTTTCTGCGCACCGATTTTCTCCAGAGCGACTTGAAGGCCCGTTCGGTTCGCGGCGGAGCCGTCACACTGTCTGCACAGGGCGCCAGGTTTGTACTCCAGACTGTTTCGACACTTCTGCTGGCACGCTTACTCGCCCCGGCCGAGTTCGGCCTGGTTGCGATGGTGATTGTGGCCATCAACTTTGTGGCGCTCTTCAAGGATTTCGGGCTCTCATTCGCCACCATTCAGCGCGAGCAAATAAGCCAGGCGCAAATCAGCACACTATTCTGGATTAACGTCTTCATCGGCGTGTGTTTGTCTGCGATAGCCGCGGCGTCCGCGCCGTTTGTAGCCCGTTTCTATGCCGAGCCGCGCCTGGTTCCGCTGATGCTGGCCCTCTCTCCCACGTTGCTGGTCAGCGGGCTGCTTGCGCAGCACCAGGCGCTGTTGACGCGTCAGATGCGTTTTGCCGCGATCGCCATTGCCGACGTCGGCGCGATGATCGTAGGCATTACCGTCGGAATCTCACTGGCACTCGGCGGCGCCCGTTACTGGGCCCTCGTCGGCATGATGCTCTCGCAGAATGCGGTCAATCTCCTGCTGGTTTGGTGGCTTTGCCCGTGGCGCCCGAGCCGCCCCACGCGTGGCGCCGGCGTGCGCTCGCTGCTGACTTTTGGCGGCAACGTCACGGCCGGAGCCTTGCTCAACTACATCGGGTCCATGGCCGACCGCGTGATCATTGGACGCCTCTGGGGCCCCCTGCCGCTGGGGCTTTATGACCGCTCGCACGCCCTGGTGCTCATGCCGATGCTGCAGATCAACCCGCCGCTGGCCGCCGTGGCACTTCCAGCGCTCAGCCGGGCCGCCGCGACTCCCGAGCGCTACGCCCGCGCTTACGTTTCCATCCTGCGGCAGCTTGCACTCGTAACGGCCGTCCTGGTCCCGATCCTGATCGTGAACGCCTCAACGGTAATCCGAGTCGTGCTCGGACCGTCGTGGGCCGCGGCCGGACCGCTATTCGGCGTACTCGGGTTTGCCGCGCTCCTGC
>JAAYXS010000432.1 GCA_012515775.1 Phycisphaerae bacterium | reverse complement strand
CGCGATCTGGACGACGCGATGGGGATTCTGACGCGGGAAAGGCATCCAATGGTCGGCCAACAATGATGTTGCCTAATCCTGGCCGACTGAACGGCGGGCGCGCCCAGGCGGCAAGACACCGCAACGCCCACCCCGCTGCTGCTCAGGCAGCGTGCGCCACTGACTCCGCGGTCGATGTACTCGGCTCATGACCGCCAGCGTGCCCAATCGCGGGCGGGCGTCGTAGATGGGGTTTATTAACGCGCACGGCGAACGACGCAGAAGCAGGGCAGACCCTCGTCGGCTCGACCGGCTCTCGGCCGTAGGCTTACGTGCTTGTGCCCGAGTGCCGTAGGCACGGCGTGACCGTAGCCCAGCGTGAAACGCTGGGATTGATACGCGGCGCGCACGTAAAGTGCCGGAGGCACGGCTGAAGCGGACCGCCGCAGCACGCCGACACGCGCCCAGCTCGTGCGAAAATCCGCCTCACCCGCCCCCCCCGGCACCGCTCGTGCAAGAATCCGTCTCACACTTCCCGCGAAAACCCGCCCGCCCATCTACTCTCCACTCTCCATTCGCTACTCAGTCCGCGCAGCCCCCCGCCCTTCGCACTCTTCAAACCCTTCAAACCCTTCGGCGCCCCGACGGCGTGCCCCCCCACGGGCCCACCCGCCGCCGGGGCAGGTGAATGGGTCCTATCCGTCCTATCCGTCCCATCCGTCCCATTCGCCGTATCGGTCCTACCCGCACTCTGCCGCTGCGGCCACATTCCCACTTTCCAACGTTCCCACGGGTGCGTGTCGGTCAATCAGGGCCGCGTCGCCCCCCCCGTGGCCGGCGCCGCACGCCCGGCGCGCACCTCCCCGTTTCACAGCGTGAGTGCCGGAGGCACGGCTGAAGCGGACGGCCGCAGCACGCCGACACGCGCCCCGCTCGTGCGTGAATCCGTCTCGCCCGACGCTCAAAAGCAGCCATTTTGAGGAAACGCGTCTGATCGCCACTCGCCGCGTCAGCCCACCGACCCGCTGCTCCTCAATCAGCGTGCGCCACTGCCTCCGCGGTCGATGTACTCGGCTCATAACCGCCAGTGTGCCCAATCGCGGGTGGGGGGCGTAGATGGGGTTTACTCAACGCACATCGGCTTCATCGATGATATCACGCGACGCCCGGTCCAACTGCACCTAAGGGCGCCTTGTGCCTGGTCGCCCATCTTTGTTCCGCGGCCCGGCCTCTTTTTGTTGTCCGACGCCCTGGTTGCGCAATTCTGTATAGAAGTGCGCGGCGGTGCCCTCCGTGTTCTTCTTCTCGGCCGCCACCTTGGCCAAGAGCTCCGCCTCGCGCGCCTGGGCTCGCGAGTGGATACTCCAAACCAGCAAGGCGGAGGCGATAACCGCCGAGAAACACGCGACTACCCACAACCGTGTCCTTCGTCTGCGTCCGACCGAGTGCCCCGCTTGTTTCGCCCCGCACACCGGGCAGTAGCGAGCGTGCGGGTCGCGGAGGAGATTCGAGCACTTCGGGCAGCGTGTCATTGGGCCACCTCTTTGCGCCAGGTCATCAACGCCGACGGCTTGTACTCTGGCAGTTGTTCAGGCTGTGTCTCGGACGCACCCTTTGCGGCTACGGGCGCGAGCTGGGCAGGGGCCGGCGCGCGGGACGCACGATCCGTGTTAGTGCGTCCGGGACACACCTACAGTGCTAAGCCGCGACGCGGCCGGCTATTCCCACTTGACGGACGGTCCGAGGCCGAAGATCCACGTCTGGTTGTAGCTGGCAGTGCCCGTGCCCTCCTTGTTGCACGGATCGGAGGCCGGGTCGCGGAATCGCAACTGAACCTCGGCGTTGGTTCGAACGGTCCGGACGAAAAGGAAGCCGCTCGTTGTTACGTCCACGCCGGCGAGCAATATTTGACACGTGACTCCAGTATTTGCCGCATCGCCAGCGCTCGTCGCGGATAGCGGAAACCGACCCTCAAGGACTTGGGCGACATACTTCTTCCCCAAGTCATTCCCGTCGACCGGGGCTAGGGCGATGCCCTGCCCTTCAGGCAGGCAAAGGGCGGTGGCTTCGACCGCCTGGTGCGTGGCACGCTCCAGCGCCTTCTGGTGAATTACTGACAGCACGCCTGACGGCGCCGTCGGCGCCGTCGCCTGACACCCGGCGAGCGCCAGCAGGCTTCCGGCCAGAACAACCATTCCAGTTACGCGTTGCATCGTTCTCCCTTCAAATTAAAAGAATTAGAGTCATTGATTTCCGTCCGCAGACGGACCCGTCCGGGCTCAACCCGGAAGCTGCCACGTCAAGCCCCGGCTCTGACCGGGCGCACCACGCGTCTGCTGAGCGGGCTAGTGTTTACTCCTTGGACGATCTTGACAGTTTAGGTCAGTTGCTCCCGCTGATCGTCCGCATGTCACGCAGGTCTTGGCTCCTTTGCAATACGCGTTGGTCACGCTGCACCCCGCACAGATTGCTACTGTGGCAGGCAATTCGGCAACGTACGCGGTGCATGCGTCCCAAACGCACCAATTCTCATGACGACGACAGAGGCAACAAAACCACGGGCGTATGGCACTGCGCGCTCTCTCGGGCGCGCGTGATTGGAAGCACCCGCTGTCACTTGCGACTAAGAAGGTATCAAATCTCGTTGAACAGGACAAGAGCGAACGCCCGCGTCAACCAAGGTGTTGTCGCAGAAGCGGGCGTACACCGACAAATAGGGCACGCCGGGCCAGTGGCGAAACGTTCACTCTTCGCGATAAGTTGTGCCTGGGGTCTTTGGCGGATCTCCGTTTCACGGGTGTGCTGCGTGTGGGTGATATCTTAAAGCCTTTTTGCGTCGCATGGCCTCTGCAAGCTCTTTGTGTGCAACGACTTGCGCGCCGTGGCGGGGCGTTATGACGCCGCAGTCGCGCTGACTGATTGCAACGACATGCAACACGCGCCGTTCGCACTGGCGGGTGTATACAAATGGGTGAAACGGATGCGCGGGGAGTGTGAAGCGCACCTGAAGTGAGCAACGCAACCGGCCGCTAAAGCCCCTGGCAACACTCGCCTCCGGGCGAGCGGGACAAAAGTGGGGTCGCCGCCAAGTTGCTGTCCCCTTTCGCCTACTCCGTGTACGACGCTACCGTCACCCCGCAGGGGTGAAACGGGGACGACGAGCTGTGAAACGGGGACGGACGGGCCTATCGCCCGGAGGGCGAACGAATGTTGCCAGGGACGAAGTCCCTGGCGGGCAATGAACAACTTCTCTTTCCGCCCGGAGGGCGGACGGAGGCGGCGCAAGAACGCGAAATCGGGACGCAGACGCAGCTAGTGCCGTTTCAGGCTGCATGGTTTCGCGCTTTCGTTAGGGCTTGAACGCCAATCGCACGCCGCCGGTTGCGCCAGGTGAGATAGCTCATGATGGCGGCCTCCTGTTCCGCGTGACTACGGTGG
>JAAYXS010000431.1 GCA_012515775.1 Phycisphaerae bacterium | reverse complement strand
GTTCCGGTCATACGCGACGTCGACGTCAAACCGCTGCCGGAGCTGGCGGCCGAGCTGAACAATCTGTCCGAGCGCACGCGCAAAGCGCAGTTCGAAATCGCCGAGCTGCGCGGCGGGTCGTTCACCATCACAAATTACGGCGCCCTGGGCGGCACCGTCGGCACGCCGATGATCAATTTTCCCGAAGCGGCCATCCTGGGCATCGGCAAGGCCAAACAGCGGCCGTGGGTGCACGGCGGCCAGATCGTGCCACGCCTGATCATGCCGCTGTCACTCTCTTTCGACCATCGTATTGTCGACGGCGGCGATGCCACCCGTTTCATGAACGACGTGATCGCGGCCCTGGAAAACCCGTTGCGCCTGCTGAGTCTATGACCACCGCACGATTCAATACAGGTGTTCGATGCAGGTGCCATGCCTAAGCCGGGTGGCATGCCCAAGCTCTAAGCGTGGGCATGCCCAGCAGACAGCGCGTGAAAGTGTGAATGCACAAGTAAGAAATCACCCGAAACCAACGCTCGCAGAACGAAAGAATGCGGCAACGAAAAATGAGGCAATATGGTAGTCGGCGAATTCACTGAAGAAACACAAGTCGCAGTCATCGGCGCCGGCCCCGGCGGATATGTCGCCGCTTTCCGCGCCGCCGATCTCGGCCTTCAGACAACCCTGATAGACTCGGCCGATAAACCCGGCGGCGTGTGCCTGCGCGAGGGCTGTATCCCGTCCAAGGCCCTGCTGCACGTGGCACACCTGATGCATACCGCCGCCGAAGCCGGCGATTTCGGCGTGCAGTTCGATCCGCCGCGCGTCGAGCTCGATAAACTGCGCGTCTGGAAACGGTCCGTGGTCGACCGCCTCTGCAACGGCATCAAAGCCCTGGCCACCAAGCGCAAGGTGCGCCTTATTCAAGGCCTGGCACGCTTCGAAGACTCGCGCACGCTGCGCGTCGAAGGCGGCGATGTCGCCCACGTGCGCTTCAAGCACGCCATCATCGCCACCGGCTCGCGCGCCAAACGCCTGCCCGAGTCCATCATGCCGGCGGATTGTTTCATGGACTCGTCACAAGCGCTCGACCTGCCGTCGATCCCGAAAAACCTGCTCGTGGTGGGCGCCGGCTACATCGGGCTGGAAATCGGCCAGGTCTACGCCGCTTTGGGCAGCCGGGTCACTGTAGTCGAAGCCCTGCCGCGAATCATGCCCGGCGCGGACGACGACCTCGTCCGCCCGCTGGCCGCGCGGCTCAAGAAACAGTTCGAGGCCATCCATACCGGCGCCAAACTGGTATCGGCACGCCGTACCGGCGAAACGGTCGAAGTGAGCTTTGCCACGAGCAAGGGCGAGACAAAGAAATCAAACTTCGACGCCGTCCTGGTCGCCGTCGGGCGCGAGCCGCTCTCGCGCGATCTCGGCCTCGAGAATACGAAAGTGACCGTCGACGCCCGCGGCTTTATCCAGGTCAATGCCGCGCGCCAGACTTCCGACAAGCGCATCTACGCCATCGGCGACGTCGCCGGCGAACCCATGCTCGCGCACAAGGCCAGCCATGAGGGCATCGTCGCGGCCGAAGCCATCGCCGGCCGGCCGAGCATCTTCGACGCCCGCGCGATTCCCGCGGTGGCCTACACCTCGCCCGAGGTCGCCAGTTGCGGGCTGACCGAAGCTCAAGCCGCCGAGCAGGGCCGCAAGATCATCGTCGGCAAGTTTCCCTGGGGCGCTTCCGGCCGAGCCATCGCCATGGGCCGCCCGGAAGGGCTGACGAAGATCATCGCCGAACAGGACTCGCGGCGCGTGCTCGGCGTTGGTATCGTCGGAGAACATGCTGGCGACCTGATCGCCGAGGCGGTGCTGGCGATCGAAATGGGCGCCACGGCCGAAGACTTGGCCATGACGATCCACCCGCATCCGACAACCTCGGAGACCGTCATGGAGGCGGCGGAGAGTGTGCTTGGTACCGCTATCCACTCGCTGCGTAGTTGAACCACGGTGCGCTAACCTGCGGCTTGCGGCACAACTGGCCGCCTGCGCTGCATTGTTGCTTACGGGCGGCTGCGAACTCGCCGGCCCGCGCCTGCCCGGTCCGCCGCTCGACCCCGCCTCGGTCGCCGCCCACTATCCCAGCGTCGAACTCTCCGGCGCGCAAACGCTCGCAGATTTCCAGAACCCGGC
>JAAYXS010000430.1 GCA_012515775.1 Phycisphaerae bacterium | reverse complement strand
TGCGTGAGATCGCTCCGCAGACGCGCATCTGCATCACCGACCCGCTGATAAACGTCGTCGGAAACATCCGAAACCCAGACGACTGTCGCCGCGCCGAGGAGTACCGTCTGTCACAATACGCGGCCTGGGACATGATCGCCGGCCGCGCCGCACCCGAACTCGGCGGCCGGCCCGAGTATCTGGACATTATTGGCGTCAACTACTACCCGCACAACCAATGGCTGCACGCCGGGCACGGCGAGTTCGTGCGCATGATCGGCCCCTCGCATCCCGGCTACCGGCCTTTCGCGGAAATGCTGAGCGAGCTGTACGCTCGCTACCAACGGCCGCTCTTTATCGCTGAAACCGGAATCGAGGGCCGGCGCCGCCCCGCCTGGCTGCGGCACATTTGCACCGCCACCGAAGAAGCGCTTGAGGCCGGCGTGCCGGTCGAGGGCATCTGCCTTTACCCCATCGTCGACTACCCCGGCTGGGCCGACGACCGGCACTGCAAGGTTGGATTGTTCGGCTTTGCCGATCGCCGCAACCGCCGTCCCATTTACCACCCGCTGGCGCGCGAACTCGCCCACCAGCAGCTTAGATTCCAAACAGCGCAGGTCACCGGCGGGGTCTCTGGCGCCGCGGCGTCGTAACACGTGCAGACGCCCTGGGCCCGTCGCGGCCTTGGGGTAGTCTTCAGTTGTCAGTTCTTATATCAGTTCGTAGTTCTTAGTTATTAGTTATTAGTTTTTAGTCATGAGTGCGCGAGGCAAGTTTGCGTCGGGGTCGCCTTGGCGACAGTCGAGCGCGTCGCGTCCCCCATCAGTTCAGTATTTGTTAGCATTTGAAGGCTAAACCCCGCATAGATAAGGCACGCCGCGCGTAGATAAGCTAACGCGCCCGCATCTGTAGCAGAGCCGGGGCGCCCCGGAATGGAGCAGAGCCGGGGCGTGTCGCCCCGGAGTACCGCCAAGAATCTTCCATCCGCGCACTTGCCCCCGCTGCCTCCCTGACGCGTCGCCCAGAGTACAGCATTGAATTTTCTCATCCGGTAGGGGCGACTGAATGCGCCATTCTTAAGGATGATCCGAATATCTGTTCTACTGGCACTTCTGGCGTGTTATGATGTTATCTGTCACGATCCGCAAGTCGTTCTGGAGGCGGAAAATGGAAAAATGCTGGTCAATGCCAATGGCGGTGCTGGTGGCCGTGCTGCCCCTTGTAACTGCGGCGCAAATCTCCACTGCAACGACTGCTGCCGGCAAAGGTTGGTCAGGTTTGCCGGGACCGGCGCCGCAATTCGGCCCGGCGGCGCAACCGGAGCCGCCGTCACCGTCTGCGGAGGGCGAATTCGCCTGGTTGTGGCCGCCGCCGCCGCCGGCGCCCAAGATCGAATGCGTGGCGCACGAGTTTGAGCCGGCCGCGGGGCTTCCGGGGCTGTGGTATATCAGGGTAGGGCCGAGCGGAATTGATGCGGCCGGAAACGTGCTGTTTTGGGCCTACGTGGACGGACCAGGCGTCACCCCGGCGAACCGCTTGGCGATTTTTTACGGGCCGCCCGGTGCGGCGCAGGTTTTGGTCAGGGAAGGCCAGCAAGCCTTCGACATGCCCGCGGGCGTGATTGTCTCGAGCCTGTATTCGGCGGCTGAGAACATCTCCCAGGACGGCGAGATCGTGTTCACCGCGACCGTCTCCGGTCGGGCATCACGGCCGGAGTCAACGACAAGGTCCTTTACGTCGGCACGCCGGGGGCCTTCCGCAAAATTCGGCAGAGCGGAGAGCCGGCCCCTGACTGCCCGGGCTATTACCTGCACGCGCCCATCGGCCACTTCAGCCCGCGCGGGATTCTGCGCGTGAACGATTATCTGGGTCCGGACCACCAGTGGCGCGTCGTCTGGATTGGTCCGCCGGACGAGCTGGAGCTTGTATTCATAACCGGCATGCAGGCCCCAGGTTGCGCGCCCGGAGTCGTCTTCACGAATGCCACATTCATCGTCCATAACGACGCGGGCGAAATCGGATTCAAGGGCACATTGCTCGGACCAGGCGTCACGTCGGCCAACTACTACGGCCACTGGCAGGGGCCGCCCGGAGCGCTTCGGAAAGTCGCCCGCTCCTCAGAGCCCGCGGCGGACATGCCGGCCGGGGTGACATACAAGCAGGTGCCAGCCGGAGGCGTGGCGTTCAATGCTGCCGGGCAGACCGGTGAGATCGCGTATATCCAGGGTTCCGGCGTCGCCCCGTCGAATGACGTGGTGCGCTACGTTGGTAACTCAGATGGGCTGTACGCGGTATTGCGCGAGGGGCAGCCTGCCCCCCTGGAGGTCGGGCCCGACGTAACCGTTTTGCCCGGTAGCTCCGTCCTTATCAATGACAGGGGCGAGGAGTTGGGTAGCGTGCAGTACGCCGGGCCGGGAATAACCGACGCAAACAAGTGGGCGGTGTACTTTGGCCCGATTGGAGCGCCGCGCCAAGTCATGCGCGATGGAGACCCAGCGCCGGGTTTCCCGGACGGCACTACGCTGGTGCTCGCCGGCGGATTGCCGGCTCTGGCGGCGCTGAACCGAGTGGGGGACATAGTCGGCATCACTGAAATTGCCGGTCCCGGCGTAACGGACGAAGACAAGCTTGTTCTTTGGATGCGCCCGCATGCACTGCGGCGCTGGAACCGCTGCTGCGCACCGGCGACATCGTCGGCGGTCGCGCCGTGTATGCGGCCGACGGTTTGGAACTAGCAGGGGGTTACGCTTCTCAGACCGGCGGGGGAGATGGCTTGCCGCAATCCTTCAACGACAGCGGCATGCTTGTGATGGGTTTAAACTTCACTGACGGCACGCACGGTGTCTATCGCATTTCGCCGCCGGTGTTTGGGGACGCCGATGGCGATAGGGACGTGGATGCAATCGACCTGCGCCTGGCGCGGTTGTGTTTTATAGGCGTCGAGAATCGAGTTTCAGAGGATTGCGCCGTCGTGTTTGA
>JAAYXS010000429.1 GCA_012515775.1 Phycisphaerae bacterium | reverse complement strand
GCCGCTTGCCAGTGCCACCAACAGTTTCGTTTGCACGCCAATGTCCCCGCGCACCGGATCGACGAATACGCGCATCTGCGCCAAATAGGGGCGCACGTCGGGAACGCGGCCTGTGACCGTGACGCCTGGCAGCCGGCCCCATTTGCGCACGCTACGGACGGGATCGCGCCCGACAATCAGCCAGCGCGCCTCCGGCAGCCGGCGCTGTACCAGGGGCCACACGAAGCGCCCGAACCAGTCAACCGCGAGTACGTTCGGCGCGTAACACATCGAGCCCAGCATGCCGATCACCGGCGCCGTTGGCGGCGGACCGTTGCCGTCTGGCGCGACCTCCACGGGCGTTGAAACAACCTCCACCACCGCTTGCGGGGCCAGCAGGCGAAGCTTCTTGCGTTCCCGCTCGTTCACAGCCAGGCACACATCGTGCCGCTGCGCCGCCCAGACCTCCAGATCCGCCACGCGCGCCGCCTCCAATCGGTAACACCAGCGCAATGGTGGGGCCGCTTCGCGTGAATACCTGATCCACTTCTGGCTGTCCACGTCGCAGAAGTCCAGCACGCGGCGCCGCGCCCGAACCCCCCGCGCAAGCGGCGCGATAGACGAAGAATACGTAAACAACGCCTCGAAGGGTTCTCGTTCCGACCACTCCGCCAGCGTGCGTTGCAGTCGCCGGTCGGCGAAGTAGCCTTCCGTGAAACTCCCGCCCGCCAGAATGCTCCGCACCCCGCCCAGCAGTCTGGCCGCGGGCGAGCGCACAAATACCGCCACCTCACGGCATAATTCACGCACCGGCCCGAGCTGTGCGCGGGTCGGCATCCTGCTGTCCACACACGCCAGCCATACCTCATGCCGCTCGCCCAGCCCCCGCAAAACCGTCCACGAACGCAGCGCATCGCCCCGTTCGGGTGGGTAGGGGAACCGCGGCAACAGCATCAGTATCCGCATTCTTCCCCCTTCATCCTGCAACCGAGCGCGCCAACCAAGCGCCCGCCGTTCGCGTAATCCGTAGTGGCAAGCGCCGCCAAATGCGCCGCGCCAACTGATAACGGGCGCTGTCGGGCGCCAGGTCTGGAGCGCGCTGTCCGGGCGGCACATAGCGCTGATAACCCAGCGGACGTGGCCGAAAGCCCTGGTTGCGCTTGAAGGCCGCCGCGCCGACATTGCCCTTACGCGTGCGTCCAAAATCGAAGCGCCGCAGCCCGCAGCTTACCGCCCGTTCCATGATCGATAGGTACAACAGATTGACCGCCCCGCGGGGCCGGACCCGCTCATCTACACCTTGAATGTATGGCGTCACCGTGTCGCCCCAAACCAGGCTGAATACGCCCGCGACCGGCCGCCGGCCCTGATAAGCCATGCTGATCCAAGCGTGCTCGCCGAACAGCGTCTGCAGTTCGGTGAAGAAGCGCAGCGGATAGTTCAGTGACCCCAAGCGGCGCATGCTGCGCGAATAAAGCTGCCACAACTCCGCTAACTGCTGCGGATCATGGCAAACCCGTACGTTCTCCCGGGCCTGGCGAGCCGCCGCCCGCGCGTGCTGCGGCAGAAAGCATTCCAACTCGGCCGCGCTCGCGGGCAACTGCCGCTGAAACGTCTCATACCGGTCAACGGTTTCCCACCCTGGCGCGACTGCTTCAATTGAACGCACTTCCACCACGCGCGCCGCACGCCGCTGCGCCAAAAGCTCGGCTTCATCGGCCAGAGCGGCAACGACGCTCTCATCGTCGCCCAAAATGCCGCCGTAATTGCCGTATGGAACGCTGACCAGCAGGCGCCCGGCCAGCACGCTGCGCATTTCCATCAGCGGCAGCACCCCGACCACTCTTCCGCCACGCAGCGCCACACGGTGCAACGGCCGGTGCCCGAACGTCCGTTCAACCGCGGCGCACCAGGCCGGGTCGTGAAACACCGTGCCGCTCGGCATCCCGCGCACGTACCTGGCCCACGCGCCGGCCGCATGTGTGGCTGCGGCTTCCTCTAT
>JAAYXS010000061.1 GCA_012515775.1 Phycisphaerae bacterium | reverse complement strand
GCCTCGCCGATGGCCTGCGTACTGGCGGCACAAGCCGTCAGCGTGTTGAGGTTCGGGCCTTCGGCGTGGAAGCGGCAGGCGATGTGGTGCGCGGCACAGTTGGGATCCTGCTCAAACTCGCGAACCGCGTCGAGCCGCTCATAGGCCACCTCGGCCCAGCGCACCGCGTCGAGCTGCCGGGCCTGCGGATCCCAGCCGGCGACGGCCGCGGCCACAAAGTTCTCGAAGTCAATCGGCCCTTCGCCGCCGCCCAGGTAAACGCCGGTCATCTCGGGGGTTGCACCGGATTCCGACCGGTCAAGCCCGGCATGCTTCCAGGCCATTTCCGCCGCGCCGAGCGCGAAGCGCGCGTTGCGGCTGGCCGTGCGATGGTCTTCGGAGTGCTCGCCGAGCGTGGCTTGGAAGTCAAAATCCTTCACTTCGGCCGAGAACTGTGTGGGGTATGAACCGGCGTCGAAGATGGTCGTCGGCGCGATGCCGCTCTCGCCGTTCAGCAGGCGTTGCCAGACGCGCTCAAGCTCGCAGCCTAGAGGCGTCACCCAGCCCATTCCGGTTATAACTACTCGGCGGTTCATAAAAGCTCTCAGCTTTCAGCTATCGCTATCAGCCGGTTACTCGTGCCAGCGTTTTATGACCAGTGCGGCGCATTGGCCGCCGGTCAAGGCAAAACCCGTGCTGAGGACGTATTCGATCTTCGCATCCACCGGGCCGCCCGTGACCAGCTTCAGGGCGCACTCCGGATCCGGCGGCTGGCTGTTGATGGCCGGCGGGATGCGCCCGCTGTGCACGGCCATGACCGCGGCGATGAATTCGATCGCGCCGCTGCCGGCGCCGTTGTTACCCAGCCCGCCCTTGATGCTCATGACCGGCACGTCGGCGGCCCGCTGGCCCAGTACTTCGCGGATGCCCGCGGCTTCGGCCTTGTCCTGGTGCGAAATGCCGTAGCCGCTGGCAGTCACGAGATCCACCTGATCCGCGCTGATGCCGGCGTCCTTCAGGGCCTTGCGGGCCGCCAGTGCCAAGCCGCGGCCGTTGGGCGAAAGCTGCCCCGGCTGGCCGGCTTGGAAGACGTCGTTGGCGGCGCCGAAACCTACGAGTTCAGCATATATCCGCGCACCGCGTTTTCGCGCGTGCTCCAGTTCTTCGATGATGACCAGGCCGCCGCCCTCGGAGACCACCGTGCCGTCGCGCCCCAGCGCAAAAGGCCGGCAAGCGCTCTCGGGCGCGTCGTTGCGCTGACTGAGCCGCCCGCCGAGCGATTGGCGCAGCAGGGCCATCGGGTTGGCCTTGCTTTCGGCGCCGCCGCAGATGCACACGTCGGCCACGCCCCGGGCGATACCCCGGCAAGCCTCGCCGATCGCCAGGTAGCTGCTGGCCTCGCCGCAAGTCAGGGTGTTGCTCGGGCCTTCGGCGTCATGAACGATGGTCACGTGGCAGGCCAGCATGTTCGGCAGGAACTTCAGCAGCCACAGCGGCGTAAGATTGTTCATGCCCTCGGCCCCCCATTTGCGAATGCTGAAGACGCCGCTTTCAGAGGCGCTGTGCAGGGCCTCGGCCAATTCGTGCAGGTCCGCGCAAATCAGCCCCGAGCCGATGTTCGCGCCGAAACGCGCCGGGTCGAAATTCGGCTCGCCCTGCGCGTCGCCGCGATCCAGCAGGCAGCGCGTCCGCAGGCCGGCGTCGCTGACGGCCTGGTGCGCCGCGGCCACCGCCAGCACGATGTCGCGCGCCATGATCTTGCTGGCCTTGCGATAGCTCTTCGGCACGTAGTCCGCGATTTGCAGCCCGAGCACCTCGCCGCCCATCTGCGATGCAAAACGGGCCGGATCGAAGGCTTGAATGCGGCAGATGCCGTTGCGGCCTTCCAGCAGACCATTCCAAAAAGCGGCCACCCCAACGCCAATGGGCGTGACCGGACCGAGTCCCGTAATAACCACGCGCTGCGGGCTCACAGCTTCACACCTTCGGCCGCCTGGCCGCGGTAAGTCTTGAGCAGGGCCATGAATTCCTCGGTAAACACAAAGTTCTCCTCGGGGAAATTCAGCCCGCTGAGGTTCTGATCAATGTGCGAGAAGACAAGGTCGACCTCGCCGATCAAACGCTCGCCGGCGTAGATGCGGCCGCTGGTCGAAGCGGCTGAGTCGCTGAGCTGCTCGATGACGGCTTCGTGGCGGATCTGCTGGCCCGGCCGGACGATTTCGTGGAAGGTCGCACGTTTCACCTTCGCCAGGATCACCTTTTCGGCAAAGTGCCGCGCCTCACCCACGAGAATCCCGGCGGTCTGGGCCATGCCTTCGACCATCAGGCTGGCCGGCATGACCGGATAGCCGGGAAAGTGATCGTGCAGGTGGTCCTCGGCGAGCGAGACGTTCTTCACCGCAACGGCTCGCCGGCCGGAATCGAATTCTTCAAAACGATCAATCCAGACCCAACGCACAGGAAGCTCTCAGCTATCAGCCATCAGCCAGTAATGCAATGCACAACAACTCTCTGCCGCCATTATCAGCCCAAACCCCCCACGGGCCGACAAGTGTGCCACTGCTTGAAAGCGCCGCTTCAAGCAGTGCAACCGCTCGCCAGTGGCTTACGCCGCCTGGAGTTCGAGCTTGGCCTGCACGAAGTTGATGATCGTGCCGACGGTAAAGACATCCGAGATTTTGTCGATATCCGGG
>JAAYXS010000428.1 GCA_012515775.1 Phycisphaerae bacterium | reverse complement strand
TTCGGGTATCCGAGTGTGGCCAACGCCTCCTTGATTTCACCCAAAATGGCGGGATCGTCAATGGTCGCAGGCATTTGGTACTCGCTCCCGTCGGCGATCTTCTTCATCGTGCCGCGCAGCACCTTGCCGGAGCGCGTCTTGGGCAAGCGCTGCACGACAGTCACCAGCTTGAATGACGCCACCGCGCCAATGCGAGCGCGCACCATCTGCAACAGCTCTTTAGTCAGCTCGTCTTTCGGCCGGTCCACGCCGGATTTGAGGACGACGAACCCCAGCGGCACCTCGCCTTTTAGTTGATCGTTAACACCGATAACTGCGCATTCCGCAACGGCCGGATGCTCCGCGAGCACTTCCTCCATTCCGCCCGTGGAAAGCCGGTGCCCGGCGACGTTTATAATGTCATCGATGCGGGCCATGATGTAGACATAACCGTCGTCATCGATATAGCCGGCGTCGCCGGTGAGGTAGTACCCAGGATAGGCCGATAAGTACGATTCCTTAAAGCCCTGGTCATTATTCCATAGCGTGGTCAGACAGCCGGGCGGCAGCGGCAGCTTGATCACCAGGTTTCCGATCTTGCCCCGCGGTACGGGATCGCCGCTTTCGTCCAGCACGCGGAGGTCGTAGCCCGGCGACGCCTTGGTTGGTGAACCCGGTTTAACCGGTAAGTTGCACAGGCCCAGGCAGTTAGCGGCAATGCCCCACGCGGTTTCGGTCTGCCACCAGTGATCAATGACGGGCACTTTGAGGTGCTCTTGGGCCCAACGCAACGTGTCCGGGTCGCAGCGCTCACCGGCCAGGAACAGGGCGCGGAAGTCGCCCAGGTCGTAACGCTTGAGATACTCGCAATTCGGGTCTTCGCGCTTGATGGCGCGGAACGCGGTCGGAGCCGTGAACAGGACGTTTACCTTGTGCTGAGAGATGACGCGCCAGAAGGCGCCCGGGTCCGGCGTCCCGACCGGCTTGCCTTCGTACAGGACGGTCGTGCAGCCCTTCAGCAGCGGCCCGTAGATGATGTACGAATGGCCGACGACCCAGCCGATGTCCGAGGCGGCCCAATAGACGTCGCCGGGGTTGACGTTGTAAATGGCTTTCATGGTCCATTTCATGGCGACGGCGTGTCCGCCGTTGTCGCGCACGACGCCCTTCGGCACGCCGGTCGTGCCGGACGTGTAGAGAATGTAAAGCGGATCGGTCGCCTTGAGCGGAACGCAGTCGACCGGCTTTGCCGCCGCCATTACGTCATTCCAATCCAGGTCGCGTCCCGCGTGCAGCTCAGCCTGCGCCTGCGGGCGCTGGAAGATGATGCAGCGCTGCGGCTTGGCGCTGGACATGCCGATCGCCTCGTCGAGCAGCGGCTTGTATTCGATGATTTTCTTGCCCTCGATTCCGCAGGAGGCGGAAACGATCAGTTTGGGCTGGGCGTCGGTGATGCGCTTGGCCAATTCTTTCGGCGCGAAGCCGCCGAATACGACGGAGTGGATCGCGCCGATGCGGGCACAGGCGTATACGGCGACGAGCGCCTCAGGGATCATCGGCATGTAAATGATGACGCGGTCCCCCTTCGTGACGCCCTGGGCGGTCAGGGCCCCGGCGAAGCGCGCCACCAGGTCGCGCAGCTCCCGAAAAGTTATCGTTCGCACGCTGTTCGAAACGGGGCTGTCGTAGATGATCGCGGCCTGCTCGCCTCGGCCCTGCTCCACGTGCAGGTCAATCGCGTTGTAGCAGGTGTTCATCTCGCCGCCAACGAACCAGCGGTAAAAAGGCTTGCGCGAGTCGTCGAGCACGCGGTCCCATTTGCGGACCCAGTGAATGTCCTCGGCCGGCCCGGCCCAGAAGCCCTCCGGATCTTCGATTGACCTGCGATAGAGTGCCTCAAAATCCGCGTCACTCATGCGATTCTCCTCCTCGGCAGTCGGGCGACCGCGCGGGCGCTAGCAGCCACGTGACCCGGCTCGCCGGAACGCTCCGGCCTGGCCAGGGCCCGCGCAACATAAAGGGTGGCAGGCGGCGAAGCAACGAGGCCGCCGCTGCCGGCGGGTTCTGCTATTGACGTTCTCCAAACGTGGGCAACTCGACGGCGCGCTGGCGGTTTGTCCCTTCGCCTAGCCCGCCGGCGGCCCCGGCCTGGCACTAGTTCGGCCGTATCGCCCTCCCGCCGTTGGCGATATGCTACTACGTTTTGCCGCGGGGCCGTGGCGTTAACGGACTAAACGCCCCGTGGGTTGGTTCGTTCATGAAAGGACAAAACGCCATGAAGCACCTTCTACCGCCGTTGATTGTTCTCGCGCTAGTACCGCTCGTGTTGGCTCAAGGGCAGAGCGCCCCGCCACAAGCTCTACCGCAGCCGGTCGCACAGGCGCCGGCCGCCGCCCCTGCGGCGAACCCCGGCTTGCACCCGCGCGTCAAGCTCGAAACCTCCCTGGGCGACATCATCATCGAGTTGGACGGCGAAAAAGCGCCCATTTCGACGCAGAACTTCATCCGCTACGCCGAAGAGGGCTTCTACAACGGCACCATCTTCCACCGCGTCATCAAGACCTTCATGATTCAGGGCGGCGGCTGGACGCCGGAACTGACCAAGAAGACCCAGGGAATTCACCCGCCCATCAAGAATGAGTGGCAAAACGGTCTGAAGAACGTGCGTGGCGCGATCGCTATGGCCCGTACCGACGAGCCGGACAGCGCCACCGCTGAGTTCTTCATCAACGTCGTGGACAACCCGGCCCTGGATACGCCGCGCCCGCCACGCAGGGGCGGCCCGCCCGCGGCCTACGCCGCCTTCGGGCGCGTGGTCGAGGGCATGGACGTGGTCGACAAAATCAAGGAGGTGCCGGTCCAGAAAAGCTCCAAGATGCCCTCATCCGATCCAATGCCGACCGTGCCGATCGAGCCGGTGATCATCAAGTCGGTCACGCTCGTCAGCGAATACGACCGCGCTCGCGTGGAACAAGCCGCCGCTGAAGCGGTGCAGAAGGCCGATGAGGAACGGGCCAAGGCCGAGCAGGAGAGGGAAAAGGCGCTGCAGAATCTGGCCGCCAAGATCGAAGGCGAAATCGGTAAGAAAATGGAGAAGACGCCGCGCGGTCTGATGTACGCGATCGTCGCCGAGGGCCAAGGCGCCTCGCCCAAGCCCGGCGACACGGTTTCGATCCTCTTCACCGGTTCGCTGCCGGACGGCAAAGTCTGGGACTCCGTTACCGATCGAAATAAGCCGCGCACTATGGCCCTGAACGTGCGCGAAACGCTCCCCGGTCTGGTCGAGGGCATCAGCCTGATGAAGCCGGGTGGAAAGGCCAAGTTCATCGTGCCGCCCCAGTTGGCCTATGGCCCGGGGGCGCGCCTCGACAAGACCATCCCGCCTGATTCGACCCTGATCTTCGACGTGGAGCTGCTGGAAGTGAAAACCGCCGAACAGATGAAGGCCGCCAGCGCTCAGGAAGCCCAGGAGTTCATCGCCAAGATTGAAGCCGAAACCGGCAAGAAGTTCGAAAAGACCGCCTCCGGCCTGATGTACCTAAAGCTGATTGAGGGCACGGGCCCGGTCGTCACGCCCACCAGCAAAGTGCGGGCTCATTACACCGGCTGGCTGCTGAACGGGACCAAGTTCGACAGTTCGGTCGACCGGGGGGAGCCGATTCCAGTCGATTTGGGCCGCGGCGGCGTCATTCCCGGCTGGATCGAGGGGCTGAAGCTCATGAAACTGGGCGACAAGTGGAAGTTCGTGATTCCGCCGGATCTGGCGTACGGCCGTCCCGGCCGCCCGCCGGTCATCCCGCCGAATTCCACGCTCGTGTTTGATATTGAGGTCGTGGCGGTCGAGTAGCGGGAAACATCGGATAACGATGGGGGCCGCGCACGGCCCCTTGCGTTGCATAGCGAAGCGGCCGGGCTAAACAGCCCGGCCGTTTGTTTGCTTGGGTGTCAGTTGGTTCTCTAGCGGCGGGACCAGGCGAAGTGCGCGAACGCCTTGTTCGCGTCGGCCATGCGATGCACTTCCTCGCGCTTCTTCATGGCGTCACCTTCGTTGTTGTAGGCGGCGAGGAACTCGCTGGCCAGGCGCTCCGCCATAGGCTTGCCCGTCTTGCCGCGCGTCGCGGCCAGGACCCAGCGAATGGCCAGAGACTGCCGGCGCTTGGGGTTGACCTGCATCGGCACCTGGTAGTTGGCACCGCCTACACGCCGTGAGCGCACCTCAATGTTCGGCTTGATGTTCTCAAGCGCCTTCTCGAACACTTCGATCGGCGGCGCGTCCTTGACGCGCTCGGCGATGATGTCCATTGCGCCGTAAAAGACGCGCATCGAGACGGACTTCCGCCCGCCCCACATCATGCAGTTGATAAACTTCGCCGCCAGCCGGCTGTTGTACCGGGGATCGCCGGTCAGTTGCTTTTCTGAAACTGTCCAACGCTTGTAAGCCATTCTTCACCCGCTGTGAGCCAATCTCGGTGCTCTCATGTTCTCTCGTTCACCGCTGATGGGAGCAGTGGCACGCGTCGCCGCCGACTGGAGCGACGGACCCTGTGTTACTTCTTGCGGCGCTTAACGCCGTACTTGCTGCGTCCGCGGTTGCGGCCCTTGCCTTCTTTGTCGTTGCCGACGCCGGCCGCATCCAGCGTTCCGCGGATTATGTGGTAGCGCACGCCGGGCAGGTCGCGGACACGGCCGCCGCGCACCAGCACGATCGAGTGCTCCTGCAGGTTATGATCGACGCCCGGAATATAGGCGGTCACTTCGCGCCCGTTGGTCAGGCGCACGCGGGCCACCTTTCGCAGGGCGGAATTCGGCTTCTTGGGCGTCTGGGTCTTGACCTGCAGGCAGACGCCGCGGCGTTGCGGGCAAGCCTCGAGATCGCGAACCTTGGATTTCTTCGGCGCGGTGCGGCGGGGATGCCGTACCAACTGGTTCATCGTAGGCATATTAAGCCTGCTCCTTGAGTCCT
Source organism: Phycisphaerae bacterium (assembly GCA_012515775.1). Classification (GTDB taxonomy): domain Bacteria; phylum Planctomycetota; class Phycisphaerae; order UBA1845; family Fen-1342; genus JAAYXS01. Next base: position 1,379 of record JAAYXS010000428.1, on the reverse strand, counting down.
GTACGCCGGCGCGAACCCGGCGAGTCCCGTAGTATACCGCAAGGGCAGAGCCTGCCAAGGCTCCGGCCGGGCAAAATTGGGCGCCACGCGCGGTTTTGGCGTCGCGCGGTCCGGCGGCCAGTCAGTACGCCGGAGGCCAACGGGGGCAACAAATGGCACCCCGACGCCGGTCCGGTGGCCTGGCCCGGCCAGCCCGGGACGCGGGCTCAGTTCGGGCAGCCGGTCCGGGACGTCGCGCTGGCGTTGGGTTAGAATCGGCACCGGAGAAAACTGACGTGCCGGCGGACAACTTGCAAATCCTGGGCATACTGAACGTTACGAGCGATTCCTTTTCGGATGGCGGGCGCTTTTTTGATACCGCGGACGCCGTGGCGCACGGGCGGCAACTTATCGCGGATGGGGCGGACATCATCGACATCGGCGCACAATCCACGAATCCCGATGCGGAGTACATCACGGCGCAGCAGGAACTGGAGCGGCTCACGCCGGTTGTGGAGCAGCTCAAGACCGAGGGATTCCGCATTTCGGTGGATACCTTTCGGCCGCAGGTCATGCGGGCGATGGTGGCGGCCGGCGCCGAGTTCGTTAACGACGTGACCGCCCTGCGTGATCCCGAGGCCGTGGCGGCCGTTCGGGACTGCGGGGCGCGGGTCATCCTGATGCACTCGACGGCCGCCGCGGCTCGGGCGGAGCGTGCGGAGGTCAGTGCGGCAGGCATGGTTGACCGCATCCTGGCGTTTTTCGAGCGACGGCTGGCGGAGCTTGAAGCCGCGGGCATCGAGCGGGAGAAACTGATTATCGACCCAGGCATGGGGCTGTTCCTGAGCCGCGATCCGCAGGCGAGCCTGGCGGTGCTGCGCGAGCTGCCACGGCTGGCGCGGTTTGAGGCGCCGATCCTGGTGTCGACCTCGCGCAAGGGATTTATCGGCGACCTGCTGGCGCGCGGCGGGCAACGGGTGCCGGCCGCCGAGCGCGGGGCCGGAACGCTGGCGACGGAATTGTGGGCGGTTCTGCACGGCGCGGCGTACATTCGGACGCATGAGCCGCGGCCGCTGCGTGAGGCGCTGCGCGTGTGGCGCGCGATCGAACGAGCTGATTGAAAATAGAGATTGGTTGGGGATCGAAAGGGCTGGGTCAAAATCAGGACGGCTGATTGAGGATGGCCATGAATCCATTCCGTGGAACGTACACGGCGCTGATTACGCCGTTTCGCAACGGCGCGGTTGACTTTGCGGCACTGGAGCGGCACGTCGAGCGGCAGCTCGAAGGGGGCGTCGACGGGCTGGTGCCGTGCGGGACGACGGGCGAATCGCCCACGCTGAGCTCGGACGAGCAGCGGCGCGTGGTCGAGTGCGTGGTGAAGCAAGCGGCGGGGCGCG
>JAAYXS010000427.1 GCA_012515775.1 Phycisphaerae bacterium | reverse complement strand
GAAGGCATCGTGGTCATCGATTTGGCCGTGCAGCGCATGGCGATATACGGTTTCGATTACAGTCGCCGCCAACTCATGCCGCTCAGTGGGTTTGAGTTGAAGGATCTAAGGAAACCGGTGCCGCCAGCCAGGCCACATCCAACGCCGGGTCCGTGAGATCCTTGGGATGACGCCGGGCCGGAGAGGTCCTGGTTTTGAGCAAGGCCGGTTTTGTCGCGGCGCATTCAACGCAACATAATAGATATTATCGGACCTTGAGTGTAACCCACACAAATAGCCGACAAGTCGGCATTCGTCACCACGCCCCGTCGCCCCTCGAACACGCTCGCCTTTAGCGCGTCGCGTTTCGGGCCGGCCGAGCAACCACTCATGCCCACGTCCAACCTTTCCTCCGAACGCCCAACCTTTCCTCGGAACATCATCGCCTTTATCGCATCGCGCCTGCGCACGTTCGCGAGATTACTTGGAATTCTCCGGGTCCAGTGGCCCGGGTGCGTAGCATTCAAATGTCACTGCAACGGGAGGCGGTCTGTGGACAAGCGTGTGTTCGGGCGCGGAGTCGAAATGCGTACTTAGGGTCGCTGCGCCACGGGTACGTTCGTGATGTAGTTCCGGAATCCTTGTTGCGGCCAGTACGCATTTAAAACCGCTGTCGGGCACCCTAAAACTGCTATCCGTTACGGAAGCTGCCGTCGATCGCGCACTCATTCGCGCAAAGCCGAAAGGAGCCAAAAACATGCAAACATCAATGCTCAACCGGTATCGAAAAGTGCGGGCCGCTGCCTGCTGCGTGCTGGCTGTAACCCTCGCCGGCCTGCTAGGGGTAAATGGTTGCCCGCTGGATTCCCAGCCGCTGGTCTTCGACGATGGAGCTATTCAGGCGCCGATCGAGGCGTTGCTGAATGGCCGGCAGATTTTCCGGCATGACACCTTCGGTAGCGAAGCGTTCTGGGGCGGCGAACTGCTGTTGCACGAGGCGATTGCGGGAGCGGCCAATGGCGGCGTGGGCCCCGGTTTAAGCCCGCGTGCGGCCTTGGACCTGGGATTGAAGGTAGATCGCAACGCCCTGCCGGCTGAGCTGCAAATCGCCTTGGCCAACAACGAGGTGGACCTCGACGATCCCGCGGTGACGGTCGAGTTGTTGCGATTGGACGCAGTCGTGGGCATCAGAGGCTTCTTCAATGACCAGCAGCAACTGAGCGCTGTTGGCATACACTGCGCCCTGTGCCACTCCACGGTCGATGATTCCTTCAGCCCCGGCATAGGCAATCGGCTGGACGGCTGGGCCAACCGCGACCTCAACATCGGCGCCATCGTGGCACTCGCGCCGGACCTGACGCCCTTCGCCGAAATCCTGTCCGTTTCAGTCGACACCGTCCGGACCGTGCTGAACAGTTGGGGACCCGGCAAATTCGACGCGGAGCTGATTCTCGATGGCAAGGCCTTCCAGCCGGACGGCCGTTCCGCCGCGACCCTCATTCCACCGGCTTTCGGCATGGCGGGCATCAACCTGCACACGTGGACCGGCTTCGGCAGCGTGCCGTACTGGAACGCGTTTGTGGCCGTGCTCGAAATGCACGGTCAGGGCACGTTCTTCGACGAACGGCTCCAGAACGCCGACCAGTTTCCAGTGGCCGCTGCCAACGGGTTTTTCGATGTTCGCCCGGCGGAAGATCTGGTGACATCCAAGCTGCCCGACCTGCATTTCTACCAGTTGGCGCTGGACGCCCCGCGCCCGCCGGCCGGCAGTTTCGACGAGGAAGCCGCCCAGCGTGGAAAAGACGTTTTCAACAACTTCGGCTGCGCGCGCTGCCACGTGCCGCCGCTGTTTACCGAGCCGGGCTTCAACATGCACCTGCCGGAAGAGATCGGGATTGATGACTTTCAGGCCAACCGCAGCCCGGAGTTCCGGTACCGCACTTCGCCTCTGCGAGGACTGTGGACGCACACGAAAGGCGGATTTTTCCACGATGGCCGCTTCCCCACGCTTCAGGCCGTGATCGACCACTATGACGAGTTCTTTAATCTCGGCTTGTCGGCGGAGCAAAAAGTCGATTTGGAGCAATACCTGCTGTCGCTTTAGGGTGTGGGCGCTAGGCGCGGGTGCTAGCCGAAACGCGGGCTAGGGATCAAGGTATCTAGGGATCAAGGTATCTAGGGATCAAGAGGGATCGAGCGGTTGAGAGTTTGAAGCGCGGGTGCCATGCCCAAGCTCTAAGCGCGGGCATGCCTCTGTTCGGAAGACTACCGTTGCGCCGGCATGCCATTGGTCCTGACGGCATACGGGGGCGAACAACGGGGGCATGCCCGCGCCGCTACGCGGCTTGGGCATGGCACCCGCGCAACTGAATGGCGATGCTGAGCCAGGCACGCGCCTATGGCGGCCGTCGCCCCGCCCTACCGCATCGCTCCCAGCGTGCTCACCGGGTCCGCCAACAACTCGGCGGCTGCTACGGCCTGCTGCTGCGCGGTTCGCATGTCCTTCACGGTCAGTTGCCCTGACTCGGCCAGCTCGGCGCCGACCACGATTGCCAGCCGCGCGCCGCGCTTCTCGGCCTGCGCGAACTGCTTGCCGATGGCCTGCCGCTTGTAAGAAAAATCGCAGGCGAACCCGGCGCGGCGAAGCTGACTCGTAATCTCCACTGCCTTCGGGAACAGCTCCGATCCCGCGTCGATCACGAAAACATCCAAACCCGCCGAAAGCGCCGGCAACTTGCCCAATTCGGTCAGCAGCTCCAGCACAGGGGCGTCGCCCATGCCGAACCCGACACCCGACACGCTCGGCCCGTCCAGGAGCTGCGTCAAATTGTCGTAGCGCCCGCCGCCCAGCAGCGCACGTAGCCCCCCCTGCCGCGCGCTCAACTCGAAAACCGGCCCCGTGTAATACGCCAGACCGCGAACCACCTTCAAATCGAACGCGCAATACGAATCCACCTGGAATTGCCGCAAGCGTTGCCACAACTCCTCGAATTGCTTGGCGGCCGCCTCGCCCGCCGGACCGGCCGCCTCGGCCAGACCCAAACTCTGCTGCAAGTCGGTCTGCTCGAGGTGCGCCAGGAGGCGGTCGCAATCCACGGCCGGCGCGAACTCCTGCCACTGCCGCCGAAACTCATCGCGGCCCAGCTTGTCGTACCGGTCGATGAGCCCGAACGCCCGGTTGGCCTCTTCGTCGGACGTAATCCCCATGCCCGCCAGCACGGATGCCGCAATCGGCCGGCTGCTGACGCGCATGACCACGTCGCGCTCGCTCAGCCCGATGCGCCGCACGAACTCGATCGCGACCGCGATCACCTCGGCGTCGGCCAGGACGTCGTCCACGCCCAGGATGTCCACGTTCCACTGGAAGAACTCGCGCAGCCGGCCGCGCTGCGGCTTTTCGGCGCGGCACATGCGGGGCGTGCTGAACCACTTGATGGGGCGTGGCAGCGTGTTAGCCCGGGCCGCGACCATGCGCGCCAGCGTGGGCGTCATCTCGGGGCGGATTGCAAAACGGCGCTCGCCGCGGTCCTCGAAGTTGAACAGCTCCGAGACGATTCCCGGGCCGCTTTTGAGCGTATACAAGTCCAGGTATTCGAAGATCGGGCCTTCGTACTCCTCGCAGCCGAAAGCTCGCGACACCTCGCGCCAGTGCCGGAACAGCCAGTTTTGCAGCCGCATTTCGGCGGGGTAGAAGTCGCGCATTCCCGGTGGGGTTTGAATTTTCACGGCCGCCCCTCCGGGGCCCGTGACGCCCGGCCCGGCAGAGCGCGGGCCGCGGGTCGGTTCACCGCCCTGCCACGGGCCGCGCCGCGTGCGGCCTCCACTTTATAGGAT
>JAAYXS010000426.1 GCA_012515775.1 Phycisphaerae bacterium | reverse complement strand
CGCGCGCCAGGCGCAGCAGGTTTACCGTGTGCTCCAGCAGGCCGCCTAGCCAGGCATGGTGAAAAGACATCGCGGCCGGGGCGCGCTTGAAGCCGGTCTGGAAGGCGGGATCGTTCACGAATTTGGCCACCAGCGCCAGCAAGTCCCGGTTCTGAACCTGCCGCAGCGCGGTTTTGAGTTCCTCCCACATGGCCTCCACGTCGCGCTCTGAGGCCGGAAGGAACTCGCTCGGGTCAAAGCTGCCGGCTTCCACGCAGCGCAGGCCGTCGATGATGAACTGCGGAGCGCCTTTGAAGCTCTCCACGCGTCCGCGGAAGGCCAGGAACCCGCCGTGCGGGATGGAATCGAAGATTTCCTGCGAGGCGTTCCACATGCGCCCCAGGATTTGCCCGGTCGCGTCCGCCAGCACCGCATGGATATAGAGGCTGCCGTTGGACGTGGTGCGCAGCTCCTTTTGCGCGATGCGGAAGATCTGGTCGTCGATCCGCTGCCCGGCTTTCAAATCCGCAACGTTGCACCGCGCTTTCGGGACGTTCGCGCTCATTCCTGATTTCCAAGCATCCCGGAGGAGGCCTCCTGGCGGCGAATCCAGTCGTGAGCGTCGGTCGTGAGGAACACGGCGTTTTCGCCGAACAGGTTCTTGCGCATCAAAACGCCCAGCGGCGTGGTGTAATAAGAATGAACGCGGCCCGCCAGCTCATTGATGGCGGCTTCCCAGGTCCGCCCGCCGGCCTCGAGGTCGCGCAGGGCAAAGTAGACGCCGTCAATGTTGCCTTTGTGCCGTGAAACGATTTCCGCGACCAGGATTTGCTCAGCGGTGGCGCGCACCATGTTCCAAACGGCGTGCTCATTCGCGTGGAAGACCAGCCGGAGGTGCTGCTCCAAGCTTTCCAGCATGCGGCGCAGAAAATCGTGCGAGTGAATCGCTGCGATCAGGGAATCCAGTTGCTCTCGTGAGACGACCGCCAAACCAAACCTCCAAGACTCGCCTGGTTTACCCTTGCCGTCGCGCCCGACTTCAGGGAGCCGGCCGCCCGCCCTCGTTGGGCTCTTCCGACGGGGCGCTGGCGGGCGCCGCCTGGTTCGGTGCCGGCCCCGCGATGCCCGCGAGGGCCATAAAGGTTTCCCTAAGAGCCTGCAGTTCCGCGGGCCCGGCCTGCTGAATAACTTCGCTAAACTGCTTCAATTGTTCCTGCGTTGTCTGATGATACACTGCCAACTTGTCCAGGTCTGCGCCGGTCAGCGGGGTCTCAAGCAGGAAACGCCACTCCCCGCCCATCTTGACTAGCTTGGCCGTGTCCGTGGCCAACTCGGGCCCCAAGAACAAAATCAGCAGGTTAGGCGTGACCGTCGCCGAGTCAGGACCGGTCAACTCGACCTGGATACTGTCGGCTAGAGCTTTTTGCTGGACCTCGGAAAGCTCCTCCTGGGAACCAGGCCCCAGCTTTTCGGTCACGGTTTGCGTGAGGGCGGTTATTAACTCCAGTGTGCCCTGGATATGCGCGCGCGCCGCCTCGCCCGGCGCCGGCTCGATCTTACTCAGAGCACGTTCGATCCTGCCGGCCTCCAGGTCACGCATCACCTCAAGTATGAACTCGCGCACAGCGGCGGCCTCGCTAGTGTCCTGAGCCGCCCCCCCTTCGGCCGCGGGCGACTCTTTGGGTTTGCTCGGCGGCGGCGTGAAGGTGGCCGGCTGATAGTGAGCCTGGTCCTGCAGAATGCCGCCATCCGGTGGCGAAGGAGCGATCGGGGGGGCGCCTTTTACGGCTGCGCTCCGCGGCGGCGGCTCAGCGGAGTCGCCGCACGCAGTCAGAACCGTTGCGCAAATCAGGATGGCGGTCAACAGGATGCCAGCTTTCCACATCGTCACTCAACCTCGTGCCGTACTCGCTCGCCTCGGCCCATGCCGGGCTGCCCGCCGGTGTGCCTCGACAAAAACGGCAGGAACAAAAGCGTAACCGGGTTTGCGGGGCAAATCTACCGGGACGCCGGCGTGTGGAAGCTCTTCAGCGACTGTCAGCACGCCGCCCAGCCGCACTGGTTGCCGCAGTGTAAGCAGCCTTCCTGGCGGGCGACCGGGCCGCCGCACATGGGGCATTTGAGGGCGTAGTGGCTGGCAGCGTCGTGGTCGTGGCGTCCGCCTTTCAGGATGCTGGCGAGCATGGCACGCTCGACCGCGCTCATGCCTTCGACCGCGCTCATGCCTGCGGTGTGTTCTACGGCGCTGACTGCTTGCTGCGGCTGCGGTTCAGCGACGACCGCCACGCTCGCGGCTTCTTCAAGCGCGGTGGCGGAATTCGAGTGCGTCGCATACGGCGAGCGATAGGCGAACCTGGCATTGTCGCCGTCACCGAGGGACGCGGTGGTTACGACCGTTCCGCCATTGCCTTTGCCGTTACCTTTGTCGTGGCCGTTACCGTCGCTTTTGACGCTGGGTTTCGACCCGGCGGTCGGGGACGACGAGTGGGCGGAGGCTTTTGGTTCTGGGGCGCTATCAAGGCGCGAGACGTTTCCTCCGTCCAGCCTGCGTTGAACGCCGCCCGTCGCGTGGGATTTCGAATCTGCTCCGCTGCCGGCGCTTGGGTCTTGGCCGCGCTTTGGCGGCAGCGGGGCCTGCTGGGGCTGTGTAGCGCCAACGGTGCGATCGGGTGCATGTGCTGCACGTCCGTGGGGAGGCGGATAAGGGTTATCGAGTTCCGCCGGATCGATCTCACCCAGCAGCAGGGCGCGGAGGCCGAAACGCTCCTTGGCCCGCAAGTACTTCTTTAGGGCACAAGCCAAGCCGTCGGGCAGCGACATGATGCGGCCCGCGCGGGTGGGGATCTGGAGCGATGAGCCGATGCCCTCCCATTGCTTGATAAGATTGACGAGGCTGCCGCCGGCTCGCAGCCAGAGCGAGGCGATGCGGCAGAGGCCTTCCAGATCGCTATTGGCCACGTCGCCGCCCTTGCCCAGTTGGGCGAAGATTTCCAACTCGCGCTGCGAGTGCGGGTCGACGGTGATCTTCACGTGCATGTTGCCAAAGGGGGTCATTTGGCGAATGCGGAAGCCGCTGACGATCTCGGGCAGGTCGGCGGGCTCGATATAGGGGCGGGTGGGCGGGCCGCCGGGCCGGTTCGTAGGCTCGACCGAGGGAGGGGTGCCCTCGGGGCAGGCTTCGCATTGCGCCTGCTCGCGAACCGGCCGGCTGGCCGCGCTATCAGATGGGGGCGCGCTGGCCCCCTCGCTCGCATCGGCGTGGGCCTTTTCGCCCTCGCCGTTCTTCAAGGCCATCGGCTGGCCGGCGCGGCAACCGTCGCGGTAGACAGTGACGCCTTTGCAGTCCAGCTCGTAGGCCAGGTGGTAAATCCGCTCGACGTCAGCAACGGTGGCCGAGCGCGGGAAATTGATGGTCTTGCTGATCGAGGAGTCGCAATGCTGCTGAAAAGCGGCCTGCATGCGCATGTGCCATTCCGGCGAAATATCGTGGGCGCACACAAACACCCGGCGAACGTCCTCGGGCACCTTGGGGATGCGCGAGAGCGTGCCTTCGGCCGCCAGGCGTTCCAGCAGTTCGTCGGACAGGAAGCCTCGCTCCTGAGCGACCCGGCGGAACAGCCCGTTGACCTCGACCAGCGGCTTTTCGCCTTGCTTTTGGCCGCGCAGGACGTTCCGAATGAACGCTAGAGAGAACAGGGGCTCCACGCCGCCCGAGCAGTTGGCGATGATGCTGATGGTGCCGGTGGGGGCGACGGTTGTGACGGCGGCGTTGCGCATCGGGCGGTCGTAGCGCGTTTGCCAGATGCTGCCTTGCCAGTTGGGGAAGCAGCCACGAGTGCGGGCAAGCTCCTCGCTGCACAGGTGCGCTTCCTCATTGATGAATTTCATGAAGCGCTCGCCCCAGGACACGCCGAGGGCGCTGTTGTAAGGCACGTTCAAGGCGAACAGGGCGTCCGCGAACCCCATGATGCCCAGGCCGATCTTGCGATTGGCCTTGCACATCTTCTCGATCTCGGGCAGGGGATAAGTGTTCGCGTCGATCACGTTATCAAGGAACCGAACGCTGTCGCGCACCGCCTGGCGCATGGCCTCCCAATCAACTTCGGCTTGCGGTGTACACGCATGCTGCACGAAGCGGCCGAGATTCAGGCTGCCGAGATTGCAGGCCTCATGCGGGAGCAGGGGCTGCTCGCCGCAGGGGTTGGTGGCTTCGATGCGGCCAACGTGCGGCGTGGGATTGTGCTGATTGATTCGGTCGATGAAAACGATTCCCGGCTCGCCCGTCTGCCAGGCGTGCTGGGTGATGATGGTCCAAATGTCATGCTTGGTGTAAATGTGCCCCTGCAGTTCCTCAGGCAGAGGGCCGGTCAGCCGCGGAGTCGTGTAATAGGCGGCTCGGCCGGAGGAGGGCTCGACGCAGTGGATTTCCACGAGGTCGCGCAAATCGTGTTTCCAGATATCGACGGCGCGCGGGATCGCATAGGCGCGACCGGTGCGCGGATTGCGGACGATGTGCGGCGAATCGGGGTCGGCCCGGAATTCCTCCATCCAGGTGTCGGTCACCTTGACCGAGATGTTGTAGTTCGTGAACTGATTAAGGTCCTGCTTGGCGTAGAGGAATTTCAGGATGTCGGGATGATGGATGTACATCATGCCCATGTTGGCCCCGCGGCGGAAAGCGCCCTGCTGGATCGCGTTGGTGGCTTCGCTGAAAGCGCGCCAGAACGTGATGGGGCCACTGGTGGTGCCGCCGCTGGACTTAATGTAATCGCCAGTGGGACGGAGCTCGTCGAAAGCGAAACCGGTTCCGCCGCCGGCCTTTTGGATCAGAGCGGTCTGCTTGATCGCGTCGAAAATATCCACAATCGAATCATGCACCGGCAGGACGAAGCAAGCCGACAGAAGGCCCAGCTCGCGGCCGGCGTTCATAAGGGTGGGCGAGTTGGGCATGAACTTGCCGGAGGCCATCAGGTCGTAAAAGCGCTGTTCCCACGCCTGCCGCTCCGCTTCGTCGCCGCCGTAAGCGAGCTCGACATTGGCTATGGTCCGTGCGACCCGCCGAAAGAGTTGGCCGGGCGTTTCGATACACTCGCCGGCCTCATTCTTCTTGAGGTAGCGGGCCTCAAGGACAGTGCGGGCGTTCGGCGTGAGCTGCGGCTCATCCGTGAGCCTCGATTCAGCGGCTTCCTTCTGCGAACTCATGCGACCGTCCTTCCCTCAATGAACCTCGCTGACGTTTGACCGCGAGACGAAAACGCCCCAGCGGCGGTCAGGACCTGCTGCCTGCCATCTATAGGGGGCAACCTTCAATATAGCCCAACATATTGTATGCGTCAAACTCGCAGCCGATAATCGCCGCAAGTCGAGTGGCCAGCGTGGGTTGCGTGCACGACATTTTTTCCCTGCAAGCATTATGGAATTTTCGGACTAAGCAGCGCCTGTATCGTTCCACCAAACATAATCCTAACACGAATATCCTGGCCTGTCTAGTCGTTTTCCCAGATACAGAGGGCTCACACTACTGATTTTCTCTTACTCTCCAGCCCCGTGCCTGGAGCGGCCGGGCGCAATGACGAATTCCCGAACAATTACTACACTACCGCCAGCCGGGTAAATGTCCGTGGAGCCAGGCCCCATGAACGCAGAGAACCATCACGTCAGCGTCGGTCTTGTGCAGATGCGTTGCGCACCTGATCCAGCCGCGAATGTGGAAAGCGCCGCGAAGCTCGTTCGCCAGGCCGCCGCCCAGGGAGCGCAGATCATCTGCCTGCCCGAGCTGTTTCGCACGCAGTACTTTTGCCAGACCGAGAACCACGCCAATTTCGACTTGGCCGAACCGGTTCCCGGCCCGACCACAGAAGCGCTGGCCGCCCTCGCCGCGGAATTGAGCGTCGTGATCATCGCCAGCGTTTTCGAAAAGCGGGCCCGCGGCGTCTACCACAACACCGTCGCCGTGCTCGACGCCAACGGCGCCTACCTCGGCAAGTACCGGAAAATGCACATCCCCGACGACCCGCTTTACTACGAGAAGTTTTACTTCACGCCGGGGG
>JAAYXS010000425.1 GCA_012515775.1 Phycisphaerae bacterium | reverse complement strand
GGGGGACCGGTTGCCCTCGCTTGCGCTTCGGGCTCAGATCCAGTTGCCGGGGGCGGATTTGGTTGGCGCGGGTCAGGCGGGCAGGAGACGCCAGAGGCGGGGCGGACGACTGCGCGCGTGGGGGGTTGTTGGCGACACCCCGGGGCGACACGCCCCGGCTCTGCTCTGCGCCGCTCGCGTAGCGGACGCGCGGGCACCTCTTGCGAGACCTTGATCCCCCGATCCCTTGATCCCTCGATCCCTCACAATGTCGCGGCGGGCACTTGGACCACAATCTGCGCGGATGTGGAGGCCTTGTGCCACTCGTTTGAGCAGTGCCGCAGTCGTTGGGTGCCATGCCCAAGCTGTAAGCGCGGGCATGTGCCCCATTTAACGATACCAGATGCGAGGTCACTGCCGATGGCATGCCCGCGCCCGCAACGCGGGCTTGGGCATGGCACCCGCACGAGCAACGGATGAGAGATTATCGGCGGCATTCCGGGGCGACACGCCCCGGGCTCTGCTCGCACAAAGGCGAATTGCTACGCGTTGGCATCATTCCGGGGCGGCACGCCCCGGCTCTGCTCGCACACCGAGTGGCGACTGTTACCATCTACTGCGCATCCTCCTGCTGCGCAGCTTCCCGCGGTGGCACATCCAAGCGATCGATCAGCGTGGTTAATTCTGCGTCTTCCGATGGACTGGCATAAACGATAAGTGTCTGTGACGCAGAATCGCCCGCGAAGCGGATACCACGAGACGAACCGAGGGCCGACGTGAGTACGGACGCCAAACGGACGGCATCGGCGTGCTTGAGCGGGTGGAGAACCAGGCGGCGCGCGTTTGCCGGCGGCTTCGCGCGCGCCGCCTCGGCCAACGTGTCCATATCGCACACTGTCTGTCGTACGGACGCGACCCTGTCCTGCGTCCCGGCCAGCCAAAGCGTGTTCGTCTCGTGGTCTGCGATGAAGCGCACTGCCGCGGCCTTTCCCGCCAGGTGCGCGAGCTTGCTTTCGACTACCTCTGCAGACACTGCGTGCAGGCGAACGGGCGTCACAATAAATCCGATTTCAGGCTCCGCGTGCACGTCGAGGCGCTGCACCAAGCGCGCAATCGGCGGGTACTTGTCGGGCGCAATAGCTATCACCAATGTGTTCGTGCGCTCATCGACGGCCAATCGCAAGTCATCGCCGACGATCGTGGATAGGATTTTGGCGACGTCGTCCGCGCGGGCGTAGCTGAGCTGCACGGTCTCAATGGCGATTTCCACGACGGGCGCCGGAGACGGGCTCTCCGCCTTCGCGGAGGATTGGAGATGTCCCTCCGCCCTGCCCGGTGCTAGCGCAGCCGGAGCGCCGCCCGGCTCTGCAGTTCCAGCCTCTGGCTGGCGTGCGCCGCAAACCGATTGTCCCCATGCTGATACGACAGAGCACCAAGCCGCGCAGACTACGACAACGAAAGTGACTTTGGGCATGTCATTACTCCTCACTTCGAGTCCCTGAAGCTATTCATGCCGCGCAAGCGTGGCGGGCGTGGGTGACGCAGGCAGCGAGCATAAGCTTATGAATTTCATTGGGCTTGTGTTCGATTCTGCGTCAAATTGCCGACTCAATGGACGAAAGCCACATACCACCGCTTGCCAGCGATTGTGTCGGCGCAGATTTCGTCTCCTTATACCGCGCTGCAGGAGGTCAGGCAGCATGATCTGAAGAAAACGACACTTTTTGACAGTCGCCGATTGTTGGCGGTATTCCGGGGCGGCACGCCCCGGCTCTGCTCGCATAAAGCGAATTGCGGCGGGTTGGCATCGTTCCGGGGCGGCACACCCCGGCTCTGCTCGCCCATATCATAAGTTTCGACGCGCCGCGAGCGGCATTCGTGAACGGCGACTTTGTTGCGAGCGTGTTAGGACTAACAGCATGGGCCTGCTCAAACGAGTTGTGAGCGAGTTTTTCAAAGACGACGCCATGACGCACGCGGCCGCCTTGGCTTACTACGGCGCGCTGTCACTGGCGCCGCTCGTGCTCATTCTTCTCTGGATCGCCAGCTTCGTCGGCCCGACTGCCGAAAAAACCCTGGTCGACCAGGCCGTCACGGCCATGGGCGAACAGGCCGGTTCGAGCATTCAACAGGTCATCGGCGGCGCCCGCGCCCGGCCCACCCTGGCCAATATTTCAGGGGCCGTCGGCTTGGGCGTGTTACTCTTTTCGGCCGCCAGCGTTTTTGTGCAGCTTCAACACGCGCTGAACCGGATTTGGGACGTGAAACCGCGGCCGGACGCCGGAATCTGGAACACCGTCCGCAAGCGCCTGCTCTCGTTCGCCGTCGTGCTGCTCATGGGGCTGCTGCTGATGGCCTCGCTTGTCTTGGGTTTCGTGCTTTCGGCCGGGCTGAAAGCCTTCGGCGAAAGCGCCACGCTGCTGCGGCTGCTCAACGAAGCCGTAATCTTCGTTGTTCTAACGGCGTTCTTGGCGCTGGTATTCAAATACCTGCCCGACGTGAAAATTTCCTGGCGCGACGTGTGGCTGGGTGCGGCCGTTACGGCGCTGTTGCTGAGCGTGGGCAAGCTCCTGATAAGCCTGTACCTTGGGCGTAGCGGCGTCGCATCCGGCTACGGCGCGGCCGGATCAATCGTGCTGCTGCTGGTGTGGGCTTATTACTCGGGAATTATTCTGCTGTTCGGAGCGGAGTTCACGCAGGTGTGGGCCGGACGCTCGGGCCGGCGGATCGTGCCGGACGAGCACGCCCAGAGTGCGGAGGCGGCCCCCGGCGCCCCGCAGGTGGCTGCGGCCGAGCGTCCTGCCCGGCCGACCCCGGCGGCGCCCGCTCCCGGGCCGGGGATAGCGACAGCCAGCAGCAGGGAACCGGAGCGTGAGTCCAGGGCGGCGGCTGCTGACGAGCCGGTGAGAGCGAGAGCCCAGCCGGCACGCTTGCCGGCGCAGCGAACCGCGGCTCGAGCCGGTCGGGATTTCGAGTGGCCGCAAGTGGATTACGAATTGATTCGCCGGCTGCTGGTGGGGATCGTCGTACCGCTTGTGATTGCGGGCTTGGCGCGTTTTATTGGTGGGTCAGGCGACCCCGAGCGCCGCTACCCGGGGCAAAAATGAGGCCGGTGGAGGGCCCTGTCGGAGCAAGTCCCATCCACCGGCCCAGTCGGTGCACCACTCTTCGTTCGAGGGGAGCCTAGTGATGCACACAAAAAGGGGAGGACCGGCGATTGACCGATCCTCCCTATCAGCTAGCACACTTGTGGAAGCGGTGCGCTGACGCAGGCTCGGATGCCCGATCTTTCCAACTCTCCGGCTCCCAGGAAAATTGGGACGACCTTACCGTGTTCGGACCTCGCCGCCGGGCTTCCAATCGGCAGGCGGGTCAATCACTGGCTACTTTCCGCTCGCTGGCTCCCAAAGCGGCGGAATATGCTCCTCGACCTCACGCACCGACCAAAGTTTCCACAAGCAATGGATGTTACGAACCCGTTGCGCGGAATTTCCACCTTCGCGCCCATAAAATCTTGAGGCGGGCTTAACTCACGTTCAGATCGCGAGTTGCGAGCACGTGAACCGGTCGGCAGGCAGAAAAAATGTCCCGGAGCTTCAATTTATAGGACAATTAACGGCCGGCCTGCCGAAATCGTCCTAGAAGCCGGTGCATCCCGATCGATTCCGAGCGGGCCGCGGCAAGGCCGGCGAGGACGGAGCGCATCGCCAAAAGGGCGAAGCGGCGTTATATTGCGATGCTCGGCACAACGTGCCGGCCGCGAGGAGCGACGGGCTGGAAGGGCCGGCTTGGCACTCGCGCATGACGGTGTTTTGCGGCATTTTTTGGGATTTAGGAGCCGGTCTAGATGATCAGAGCTAGCGAACTGCGGAAAGGGAAGCTCGTTTCGTACAACAATGACCTTTATACGGTTCATTCGATGCAGCACGTGGCCAAGGGCAACTGGCGCAGCTACATCCAAGCGCGTTTGAAGAACATCAAGACCGGCCAGGTTATCGATGCGCGCTTTAATACGGACGAGGTGCTCGAGACGCCCTTCGTCGAGAACAAGCCGTTTGAGTACCTGTACCGCGACGGCGACGACTTCGTTCTGATGGATCAGGGCAATTACGACCAGATCCACGTATCGAAGGACGTGATGGGTGATGCGGAGCTGTACCTGAAGGGCAACGAGGTTGTCGTGTGCATGATCATCGACGACAAGATCGTCGGCGTGGAGCTGCCGAACGTCGTCGAGTTGGCCGTGGTCGACACTACTCCGCCAATAAAAGGCGCGACGGTCACGAATCAGAACAAGGACGCCGAGCTCGAAACCGGCCTGAGGGTCAAAGTCCCGCCTTTCATCGAGAACGGCGAGGTGCTGCGAATCGACACGCGTACGGGCGAGTACATTGAGCGCGCGAAGGGCAAATAGGGACTCGCGAGGGGTGGCAAGGTGAGCAAGTGGGAACGTTGGGAGGTCTGAGGCGCGAAGCGTTCCCGCTTTTCCGCCTTGCCACTTTTCCACGCACTTGAGAACTGTATGAACTGGCTTCTCTCGGTCGGCGACACTGACATCTTGCGCGACGCGGTCAGCCCGATGGCCGTCTTCTGGCACCGCATGCGCGGCGGGCGAATCCTCGTGGCCGGGTCGCTCGCGCTGACAGCCCTGCTGGGCGCTCTCATCGTTCTGGCGGTACTCGGACCGGACCGAACGGGCTGGGTTTGGGCTCAACGCGACTGGATGGCCGTCGCCGCGTCGGTAATTTTCGCCGGCTGGGCGGGTTACAACGGCTGGCTGCTGTTCCAGTTCATGCCGTCGCGTAACGACCGGGTCGTGCTGCGCTTGCGCGAACTCGTCCGCCAGCGCATTGATCCGCTTGAAGAGCGGGTTCGAGTGCTAAGCGACGACCAGCTCCGGGCAAAAACGGCCGAGTTCAAGCAGCGCCTGG
>JAAYXS010000060.1 GCA_012515775.1 Phycisphaerae bacterium | reverse complement strand
AGCGGCGTATATCCGTATCCGCCCACGCTGAGCGATTGATCACCTCCCACCACGATCAACCCGCCGCCCTGATCGCGCACGTATGACGCCAGCGCCTGCTGCCGCGCTTCCCCGAGCGCGAAGGCCGACACGTTTGACAGAATCACCGCGGAGCAATCCGCCAGCGCCGCCGGATCCGCCGGCAGCTCCTCAACCCCCATCTGCACGCACTCGATTCCCCCTTGCTGGAGGGCCCGGGCCAGCAGCGCGGCTGACGTCTCGTTGATTTGCGCCGGGTCCATCGCCGTATCGCTGATTATGAGCACACGCTCCGCGGGCCCCACGATGGTGAACGCCCGGGCTTCATTGTTCGTTGCCAGCGTGTCCGCCGCGGACTCAGCGGGCTCCACCACCGCGCGAAAGCGATGTACACCCGCAGCGCGCAGCGCCACCGGAATCGTGAACCGGTTGGGGCCGGGCGCGAGTTGGACGTCAAACCCGCCCGTTGGGCCCGCGCCGTCCCGCACTTGGCGGTCGTTGTGATACAGGAACACGCGCGCCCCCGTCGCCGCCTGCGAACGTAATACAAGCCGCAACGAGACAACTTCGTCTTGCTTGGCGGCGGCCGGGGCCGAAAACTGATCTACCAGGATTTCCGACCCGTGCTCGTACTGTAGCGGCAACACGTCGATCGGAATGCCCAGCGCGGCGCAAATCTCCGCTTCTTCGGCAGCGCTGCCAACGTTTTCGTTGCCGTCCGAGAGAACCACAATCCGCTTGGCCGTGTCTGCCGGCAGCAGCGCCAACCCCAGCCGCAGGGCGCCGGCGACATTCGTTCGATGCGGCTCGATTGGGGCGCCAACGTGATCGGCCACGAACTCGGGACCGCAAATCTGTTCCACGGACGGCCGACCGTCGAAGCCCAACAGGGCGATTTGATCCTTGGCGGGCCGCATGCCGGCGCTTGCCGCGCGGATAAACTGCCGCGCATCCTCGCGGGCGGCGCGCGGAACGCTGTCGGACTGGTCCAGGGCGAATACAACGCTCTGATCGTCGGTCGTCTGCACCCATTCGGGGCTGGTCAGCGCCAACGACACAACCGCGATCACCAGGCAGCGCAAACAGATCGCCAGCCCCCCTCGAACGCGACCCAGCCCCGACAGCGACCGGCGAGCCAGCACCACCACTACCGGCAGCAGCGCCAGCACCGCCAGGTAGCCCGGCTGCATCAGTTCGATTGAGGACAGCCCATCCGCGGTCTCCATATCAAACATTACGCAAAACGGAGCGCTTGTCGTAACCGGCGGCCGATCGCGACTGCCCGGCCGGCCAACCGGACCGCGTGACCCACTGGAGAAAACGACTTCTATCGGTTAATACTGGCGCCGTGAAAAATGGACCTAATCCGACCAAGGGCCCCACTTATCGCGAGGCGGGCGTGGACATCGACGCCGCCGACCGCTTCGTGGATCTTATCGCGCCGGCGGTGCGCGGTACTTACGGCCCGCGCGTCATTGATAGTCACGGGGCGTTCGCCGGCCTATTCCGCCTGGATTACGACGAGCGGCTCTTCGCCCATAACTACCGCGATCCGGTGCTGGTAGCCTGCACGGATGGCGTCGGCAGCAAGCTGCTGGTCGCGATCCAGGCGCGGCGCGTTGATACCGTCGGGATCGACCTGGTCGCGATGAACGTCAACGATCTCCTGTGCTGCGGGGCCGAACCGCTGCTGTTCCTCGACTACGTCGCGGTGCACAAAGTGGAGCCCGAGACGCTGGCCCAGGTGGTGCGCGGCATTGTCGCCGGCTGCCAGCAAGCCGGCTGCGCCCTTTTGGGCGGCGAGACGGCCGAGATGCCCGATCTTTACCGGCGCGGGCACTTTGATCTGGCCGGTTTCGCCGTCGGGGTAGTCGAGCGCGGCCGCATGCTCGGCCCGCGGCATGTTCGCCCCGGCGACGAGGTGATCGGAATCGCCTCCAGCGGCCTGCACTCCAACGGCTACGCCCTGGCGCGGCGCGTTCTGCTGGAGGATGCCGGGCTTGATCTGAACAGCACCGTGCGCGGGCTGGATGAGCCGCTGGTCGACGCCCTGCTGCGGCCGACGCGCATCTACGTGCGGCCTGTGCTCGAAGTGCTGCGGCGCTACAAACGGCAGCGCATGGTGGCCGCCATGGCCCACATCACCGGCAGCGGACTGCCCGGCAACATCCCGCGCGTTCTTCCGCCGAATTGCGATGCCGTGCTGCGGCGCGGCTCGTGGCCGGTACCGCCGATCTTCGGACTGCTCGAACATCACGGCGTGGATGAGGAAGAAATGTTCCGCGTGTTCAACATGGGGATCGGCTACGTCATGATTGTCCGCCCGCAGTCGGCCGGCGTCGTCGTCCGCGCCCTGGAGCGCGCCGGCGAGCAGGCCTTCGTCATTGGGCGGGTACGGCGCGGACGGGGACAGGTGGAGATTCGCTGATGCCTGGCCGTCGCCTGCCGCGGCTTGCGCTGCTGGCCTCCTTAGCCGTTTTCCCAGTTCTT
>JAAYXS010000424.1 GCA_012515775.1 Phycisphaerae bacterium | reverse complement strand
TAGTGCTTCTTCGGTTCCCGGCTCCAGAAAGCACGGATCGAACACGCATTCCACGGGTTCCCGCAGGCGTCGCCGCACCAGCTTCGCGTCTGCCGGCGACAAGCTATCCATGATAGCCGGCGCTGGCGGCTTCAAGTTAGGCTCCACCTTGCACAGACCCCGGACCATACTGCATTCCCTGGCAAAAACCACTGCGTTGCTCCCTTCTTCTCCTCCACCGCCTGTGGAACGAACCAGCAGACGGCGAAGCGCGCGAGCACTTCGCACGAGCGACTACGCGCGTGCGCGCGACAACAAACTAATAACCAGAAGCCGTATTCCCGACCTTGGGGGAGCCTTCAGACACAGTCGGGCGCCGGCAACTATGGGGAGCCTTTGCACGAAAAGTATAACTTATGTTTCGCGCCGCTGCAAGGTAACGTTCATCGACCTGCAAGCCGGGGTCGATGCGCGGTGACGATGACTATGCGTAAAACGTGCTGAGTTCGTAAGTTACAATCGCGTCAAGGCTCGCGGCCGCGGGGGTCGTGGTGCGAAGGACAGTTAGATTATTCTTGCGTAAGGTAGATCCCATGTAATGGTCGGCGGCGAAGCCGCGCCTGTTTATCGGCTGCTCCCGGGGTGCGGCTCGTCTCATAACTTGCGCAATTCGAGCCTGAAAAGCCTTCCGCTGATCGGCCGTCCTCCGTCAGGGTCACCGCGCTCGACTGCGGAAACCTCTACTTGCATGCCGAACCGCCGGGCTACGTCCGGAAAGTCGTCAGCGGTCGAACGATTACGATCGCATATTAAGGCAAAGCCAGTAGGGCTAAGATGCCGTGAAACAAACTGCGCGACCGGTTCTGCGTTGCGGCACTCATATAGGACCTCCCCCGCAACAATGCGGTCGACTCGGAGCCTCGGATAAGCTTCTCGCCAATCGATGAGAAGAGGCTCGATCGTTGTCACGCCATTTATTCGGGCGTTCTCCATCGTGAACGCAAGCGCATCCCCGTCATAATCCGAGGCGAACACCCGATAACCAAGACTTCCGAGAACGACGCTTACCGCGCCGAGGCCGCACCCGAGTTCGAGCACCTTCACCGGCGGCGCGCCCGGGCCAGGCGGCGCCCAGCTCGCCACAGCGTCCATCAGCAGCAGCGAGGCCGGCCAGAACTCCGCCCAGTATGGCATGTAGCCGTCGGCGGCGAAGCGCGCCTCGGCGTTGGGCGCATCGAGCAGGGCCTCCGGCGCACATGGTCCTATAAACGTGTACTGCCGATTCAACAGCTCAATGCGCCGTTGCCGCACGTCGTGCCCGCGAAACTTCCCTGACCATGTTTCCGTGAAAATCGCCATCAGTCCTGTATCATTACTGCCTGTCTCGTAGCCGGTCGCGTTCTTCCGCCCGGGCCGTGCCGGCAAGCTCGACCCGGCGGTGGCCATACAGGTTACACGGAGTGCACGGTGGCCCTCAAACCCGGGCGCACAAATGCTCGCCCGACGGCGCCTTATCGCCTCGAGCCCTTTGACCCGTCGCAGGCGGTCCTGGTCGCTTCCTGGGTATGCGACGCGCATGAGGCGTACTGGCTGGCACCAAAAACCGCCCCGCCGGTCACGGCCGACGACGTGCGCGCCTGGAGCCGGCCCGGTTACGAGCAGCTCCAACTGGTGCCGGCCCGCGGTCGCATCCCCATTGCCTACGGTGAGTTGAACGTACTGGACTCGCGGCGCGGTCTATACTGGCTAGGACATCTGCTGGTGGCCCCGCAGCGCCGGCGGTGCGGCGTGGGCGCGGCACTCACCAGCGCCTTACTTAACCGTGCCTTTTCGAACTACGCGGCCGCGGCCGTCACGCTCGTGGTATTTCCCGACAACGCCCCAGCCCGCGCCTGCTATTACCGGGCCGGCCTGCGCGAGGACGGTTGGGAGGTGCACTACTTGCCGCCTTACCAGCGGCGCGTGCGGCTGCTGCGCATGTCCATAAAGCGGCCGGTACCGGCCCCCGGCCCGAATTTCTAGTTATTGTAGGAAGGTGCTCGAGGCGGCCGGCCGCATGCCCGCCGCCGCGCCAACCCGTCTAGTTGTTCTAGAATATGGAGCCTAGCAGTTCTACAAAAACACGCCAGCGAGGTAGCCCACCGAATTGACCGCCGCGTCGCCGCCCGCCGCCCGTTCCACTTCCGCGCTGCTCGTGTGTTCCAATTCACGAAATTCCGCCGCCCCCACTTCGCCCATCGCGCCCAATAGCGCCGCCACCACCCCCGCACCGCAGGCGCTGCGATTCTGCTCCGCCTCCGTCAGCACCTCCATCGCGCGTCCGACTGCTATCAGCTCGATCAGCCGGCGATCGTTGACTTCCTTGGCCCATTTCACGCCTGGCGCGCC
>JAAYXS010000423.1 GCA_012515775.1 Phycisphaerae bacterium | reverse complement strand
TTCGATGCTCTCAGCCGAATCAGACGCGCAGGTTCTTGATCTCCGTGTACGCGTCCGAGAGCTTGTTCCGGATTTCCATGAGCAGGCTGAAAGCGACCTCGGCCTTGCGGGCGGCCACGAACACCTCGGTGATGTTCTGGGAGCGGCCAGTCAGCAGATCCTGAACGCCTTGTTTGGCTTGGTTATCCATATCGCTGACCTGCTCCAACTGCCGGCGGAGCAGCGCGGCGAAGCTGGCCTCGCCGCCGGCGGTGCCGGGGGCCGTGGCCGGGGCACTGGTCGCCGGCGGGCAAATCGGGCTAATGGGCCTTGATGAAACCGGGTCGATCATTCCTCATCACGCGAAAAGGCGGATCGCCTGTTGCAACATGCTCTTGGTCACGTTCAGCATCGCCACGTTGGCTTCGTAGGCGCGGCTCGCCTCGAGCGCATCCACGTATTCCATCGTGATGTTGACGTTCGGCAATTGAACGTATCCGGCCAGCGGTCCGCTGGGAATGGCGTCCGGACTTCCGGGCGCATAGCGCAGCTTGAAGTCCGAAGAATCCTGCTCGATGGATTCGACGTGAACGCCCGGGCCGCCTCGGCCGTCGCCGCTCATAAAGGTGGCGAAGCGCCGGCGATACGGCAGGATCGTGCCGTCCGCCTGGCGCGTGACGTTCGCGTTGGCGATGTTGCCGGCGATCACGTCCAGCCGGGTGCGCTCAGCGATCAGCGCGGAGCGTGTGATGTCAAGTGTGCCGATCATTCGTCTTCACCGCCGATCATGCCACTCTGCCCCGGATGGCGCTGAGCACGTTTTGGAAGCTGTTCTGCAGAAAACTGATGCTCATCTCGTAGTACAACGCATTTTCGGTCGCGTCGGCGATCAGGCCTTCCAGCCGGTTGTTAGTGCCGTCGTGAAAAAGCACATTCGGGGCCGGCTCCACTGCGGGGCGCACTTCGGCCTGGCCGGTGGGCGTGGTCGAAAACTGCGCGTTGCCGCGCAAATCCAGCCGGCTGCTATTGCACTGCGTCGCCCGTTCGAGCGCGACCGCCAGCGACTCCTGGAACAGGCGCGGATCGAGGTTCCGGCTGTGGTAGTCGGGCGTGTCAATGTTGGCGAGGTTCTGGGCCAGCACGTTATGGCGGGCTTCGGCGAATCTGGCCGTCAGTTCCGCCGCCCGCGTGGTGCGCCCGTCGATCAAGCCATCAATCCACATCAACGTGCTCCGCTCACGCCGCGAGTCAACAGACGCAAGGCAAATGCCATGCCGCCATATTCGTGAATACCCAAACGCCAGAACCTAGAGCACCTTCCGTTGTACTACCAACTCGGGAAACCGCCCTTCTTCACGCCACTTCTTGAGCTTCAGGCCCAACGTGCGCAATCCAATCCCCAGCGCCCGGGCGGTCTTCTCGCGATGGCCGTTAAACCGTTCGAGCGTGCTCAGAATCAGTTGCTGCTCCGAATCTTCCAGAATGTGACCTTCCCTATAGCGCAGACCTTCGGCCGGCGCGCTGGCCGTCTTCAGCGGGCCAATGAGCAGCGGCCGCACCGTATCGGGGCCTATCTCGCGCCCGGCCTCCAAAACGGCCAGGCGTTCGCAGAGGTTTTGGAGTTCGCGGACATTTCCGGGCCAGGAGTACTCGGCCAAGAGGGCCATCGCTTCCGGGGTAAAGGTGGGGCGCTCGCGTCCTTCGCGGACCTTGATGCGGCCGAGGAAGTAATCCAGTAGCAGCGGCAGGTCCTCACGCCGCTCGCGCAGCGGCGGCACCTCGATCGGCAGCACGCTCAGCCGGTAGTACAGGTCCTCGCGAAAGCGGGCCTTGGCGGCCCACTCGCGCAGGTCGCGGTTGGTGGTGGCGATAACGCGTACGTCAATGCGGCGGGTTACCGAGCTGCCGACCCGCTCAAACTCGCGCTCCTGCAAGACGCGCAGCAGCTTGGCCTGCAGCGGCGGGGCGATTTCGGAAACCTCGTCCAACAGCAGCGTGCCGCCGTCGGCCAGTTCAAAGCGCCCTTTGCGCATCCGGTCGGCCCCGGTAAAGGCGCCCTTTTCGTGCCCGAACAGCTCGCTTTCCAGCAGCGTGGGCGAGAGCGCGGCACAGTTGACGCACAGCATAGGTTGCGTGGCCCGGGGCGAGGCGGCGTGGACTGCCCGGGCAATCAGCTCCTTGCCCGTGCCGCTCTCACCCATGATCAGGACCGTGGCCGAGCTCTGCGCTACGCGCTGCAACTTCTCCAGCACCGGGCGCATGGCCGGCGATGAGCCGATCAGTTTGCGCTGCGACTCCACGTCCTCGAGCGTGCGGCGCATGACTTCGTTGTCGCGGACCAGTTGCCGGTCGCGCACGGCGCGCTCGACTAGGATGGCGACTTCGTCCGCGTTGAACGGCTTTTGTATGTAATCGAAGGCGCCCAGCTTCATGGCTTCGACCGCGGTTGCCACGGAAGCGTAGGCGGTCATCAATATGACCGGCACATCCAGCCCCAGCCGGCGCATCTCGCGCAGCAGGCCCACCCCGTCCATGCCGGGCATGCGCAGGTCCGTCAGCACCACGTCAAAGGCCCGCTGGCGCAGCTCAGTCAAGGCGTCTTGCGCGTTATCGAACGTGAACACCTTGTGGTCCTGGGCGGCCAATGTGGCGCTCAGCGAGTCCCTGATCAAAGCCTGGTCATCGATGACACAAATGCACGCCATTTATCCTCTCTCCTTGCTCAGGCCGCGCTCGTATGCGGCGCGGCACTGGGCCCGTGTTCAGCTTCCTGGTCCGCGGTCGGCAGGACGATGGAAAACTCCGCCCCGCCCGCGGCATGGTTACGGGCGCTGAGGGTGCCGCCGTAGGACTCCACCAACCGGCGCGCGATGGTCAGCCCCAGCCCCGTGCCGTTTTGCTTGGTAGTGAAGAATGGGTCGAACATGCGTTCCAGGGCCTCGTCAGACAGCCCCGGGCCGTCATCGCGCACGCGAATTTCAACCTTGCCCTGACGGCCTGCCGCAACCCGCAGATCGATGCGCCCGCCGGGATTCGCGGCCTCGGCCGCATTGCACACCAGGTTGAGCAGCACGCGTTGCAGCCCGTCCGGCTCGGCCCGCACGTAAACCGCGCGTTTCGGCATGCGTACCACAAGCCGCACCTGGTGCTCCTGCAGCTTCTGGCGACAGTTATTCTGCGTGGCCGCGATGGTTTCGCTCAGCAGGTGAACGCA
>JAAYXS010000422.1 GCA_012515775.1 Phycisphaerae bacterium | reverse complement strand
CGCACGCCGGCTCTGATCGCGGCGGGGATGCAGTGGTTCGCGGACGAATTCGAGCGGTTCCTGCGCGAGCAGCCGGCATTGTGGTACCTGTGGGCGGACAAGCGCTGGACGCGCGTGTTCCGCGGCGACCCGCGCTACGTGGGGCCCGGCGCGTCGCTGTAGCCAGGTCGCCGGGCGGGCGGTTATCCTTCGTGAATGGTGGCTTTGGCGGCGCTCTTGTTGGTTCCCGTATGCATGTGGGGCGGGCAGTCCGTCATGCTGCGCCTTGCGGGGTTGCCGATTCGCCTGCGGATTGGGGCCGAAGACCTGCCGCCGAACCTGCGACGCTGGAATCGCGTCATTACTCAGGCCGCGTTTGCGGCAGTGCTGATAGGTTATCCGCTGCTGTGCGGGCTATCGCCGATCGCCTACTACGCGCGCTATCTGCCCCTGGGGCGCAGGCCACTCGAATTGCTATATGGCGCCGCGGCGGCTGTCCTCTATCTGTGCCTGCTGTACGCCGCGTGGGTGGCCGGCGACAACGTTCACTTTCGCGCGCGGCACGCCGGTCCGCGGCTGATCCGGCGGATTGCGGCCGCGCCGCTGACGGCCGTGTTCGCGGCCGGCGTCGAGGAGCTCCTTTTTCGGGCGGTGCTGCTGGTTGGGCTGCTGGAGACGTTTGACGAGGTAAGCGCGGTGGCTATCGGGGCGATGCTATTCGCGGGGGCACACTACATTCGCCGCGTCAAGCGCTACTGGACATTCGCCGGGCACGTTGTCCTGGGCGTACTGTTGTGCTCCGCATTCGTCTGGACCAAAGCGCTATGGCTGCCGTTTGGACTGCACGCGGGCGGCGTGCTTGTGCTGGCGGGGGTGCGGCCGCTGGTGCGCTACACGGGGCCGGCCTGGCTGGTGGGGGCGAGCATTTACCCCTACGCGAGTGTGGTGGGCATTGGGGCGTTGCTGTTGTTGACAGTGAACATATGGCTGGCATACGGGGGCGGATCATGAGCGCGGAGCATACCGAATTGGCGGCGGGCAACGTGGAACTGGACGAAATTGATCGCGCGGTGCGCGAGGGGCGTTTGACGCGCGTGGTGCTAGAGTCGCCGGAACAACTTCTGACGGGGCTATGGAATGGCGAGATCGACGCCCAAGCGTGGCTTAAGGCCGGCGTCGAGGTGGAGTTCGCCACCGAGGTTGACGGGGCGGCGCTGCCGCACTTGCTGCTGGAGAGCTGGAGCGTCAACGCCGGCCGGCACCGACGGCGGCGCGTTGTGGCCGGCGCGGTCTTGAGCGTCATTGCCATGGCGGCCGCGTTCATCCTGCTCTGGGCCGCCGCCTAGAGCAGAGCCGGGGCGTGCCGCCCCGGAATGCCGCCCAAAAACTTCTGCCTACGCAGTACCCGCTCCCACTTATGCCGTGCCGCCCCGAAATGCCGGCGGCGGCCCAATGCAGTTCGCCCTCCGTTGCGGCTTTGCTCTCCCGTTTCGCGCTCTAGTCTTCTTCCTGCTCCGGATTCAGGCCGACTATCGAGACGTGTATGCCTTGGGTGGTCGTGCTGATCGTGAGGATCGAGGGCGCGGAATACTGGAGCATTTTCTGGTTGAGTTTTTCATCCGAGAAATCCATGCCGGTGTTTTGCAGGATCATCTCCGTTATTATCGCGGACGGATCACCCGCCAACTGCTCTTTCTTGCGTGCGAGTTCCATCAGGCCCTGCGTCCACTTGCGCTGATCAATGTACATTACGCACCAGGCCTCCTTCGGCACGTTACGCTGCGCACGGCGGAAGGCGGTATCTTCCGTTAGGCCACTTGAGCCGCCGCCTGAAAGCGCAGCTTCCACAGTCGCCTGGCTGCCGACCAGCAGGCGGTCGTTGCCGATCGCCAGCGTCCCGCCGGTATACGGCACGTTGTAGGCCGGGTTGCCGCTGATGTTGCGCGGCTCCTGGCCCGGTGCCAGCAGCGGGGTTAACACGCGGGCGAGCGCGTCGCGATTGCGATGGCCCAGCGCGATCATGCCGCGCAGCGAACCAGGACCATACGGACGGGCCAGGTCCACCGCCCCTACCAGCGGTCCGGCCAGATGGTCAATCAAATCCTTGCGCAGGTTTATGGGCTGGCCGTCGGGTGGCATGGGAACCTGCTCCATTGCGGCGCGGGCCTCTTCGGCCGCCTTCGGATCAGTTTGGGCTACGATCCGCAGCACATCATCGATGAGCTTGGGCGGGTCGATGTTGAGGCTGGCGAACATGGCGGTATCCGAGGTTGTCCAGGAGGGCGGGTCGAGCGGCTTATTCTCCATGCTGAGGATGCGCGCAAGGCCGGTGCGCTCGCCGCTCATCAGGAACAAGACCTCGATCTTGGAGTCATACGATTTGCTGCCCAGGCGGCAATGACCGACGGCGGCCCGCAGGCTGCCGGCGCCGATTATGTCGAGGGTTTGGCGCAATGAGGCAGCTTCCTCGCCTTCGGCGTCGCGTCGCAACATCTCGAACACACGCGGCAGGTTACCCAAAAGGCGAATCTGGCCGACGGGCTTCAAGCTGCTCAGCAGTAGTTTGTGATCTTCGGTGGCGGCCAGGGTCTCGCCGCCCCGCTCGCGCGCCAGCACACTCTTAATCCGGTCGGGCGTAGCGGACGCGATCAACCGGTCGCCGGCGAAGCACAGGGCCAGTTTCTCCGGCAACTTGTCGGGCGAGAGCAGCCCCCAAGCGTCATCCAGTTTATCGGCCAGGACCTCATTGATAGCCTCTGGGTCCATTTCTGGCTCAAGCTCGAACTCGAGTTCATCCTCTTGGGCCTTTTCCTCTGCTGTCGGCTTCGCTCCCCTAAACACATGAATGGTCTGGCCGGCGGCGGTAACAGTTTCGTAGCTGCGGGCGGCCGTCTTAAGGCGGGCAACGGCGGAGTCGAAATACTGCTTCATCAATTGCTGATCGCCGACGCCCGCCACGACCACCGGCTCAATAGTGTCGAGCCCCGCCCCGGGCGCCGCGGCGATATAGAAGGCAAGCGGGCCGGCCAGCGGGTTTTTCAAGTTCTCGACCTCCACCTCGACCAATTGTGCCAGGCGTTCCTTGAGCGTCTTGGCCAGCTTGCCCCAGACGCCCGACATGGAAGGCATCTCTGCCAACTCTTTGTCCTGGCTCATCTTGTAGGCGACGGTGTTCTGGAAATCCTTCCACAACTGGGCCGTGTCAGGGATGCCCAGGTAGAACAACGCATCTGCCGGGACCCATTCGGCCGGATCGGGGGCGGCTTCGCGGGTTGTCTGGGCGAGAGCGGCAGGCGTCAGGAGCAGGAAGAGGCCGGCGAACGTCAGGCCGAGCGCGCGTTTCATTTGTCACCTTTCGCTTGAGTGGAGTCGTTTTGCTTCAAGAACACGGGGGCTTCGAGCTTGCCGCGTGGAGCGGGTTGCATGTAGCGGTAGCCGGCAGTGGAGGTTTCGCTGTTGTAGGCGAAGGCGTCGCGGTTGCGCAGGAAGTCAAGCACGTAGCGGACGGGGATGGCGAAGCCGATGCCCTCGGACCACATAATCTTCCAGGTGTTCACGCCGATGACTTCGCCGCGGTTGTTGAAGAGCGGGCCGCCGGAATTGCCGGGATTGATCTGGGTGGTGGTCTGGATGTAGACCATGCCCTCCTCGGCGCGGTTGTGCTTGCTGATGATGCCTTCGCTGACACTGCGCTCCAGGCCGAGCGGGTTGCCGATAGCGAAGACCGCGTCGCCATCGCGCACGTCGTCGCCGGTCGCGAGGTATGTCACCACCGGCTTGTAGTCTTTGGGCAGATCGACGCGAAGCAGCGCCAGGTCGACGACGGGGTTAATGGCGACGATGTCCACGTCCTCGAACTTCTCGCGTTTGAATTCGTCGCCGATTTTGCGGAAGACCGTGACCGCGATGCGTGTCTCGCCCTCGATCACGTGGAAGTTGGTGATGACGTGGCCGTGCTCGCTGATGAAAAAGCCGCTGCCCAGCGCGCCCGGAACGGAAACCAGGACGACGCCTTCGCCGAAGCGTTGGGTGAGCTGCTTGACGCCGTCGACCGGCAGGCGCGCGGTGCTGTAAAGGTCGGGGGTAGTCTGGACGCACTCGACCGGCTGCGTATCGGTCGGCTGATCGGGGTCAATGCCCTGGATTTCATCGCGCGGGATGGAAAGCAGGTCGAACCCGAGGTCGACAACGATATGTTGGGGGTATTCGCGGAGCACTTCGCCGGAGACGCGCTGGCCGCCCTTGAGGACGACGGTCTCGGCCCGAGCGGCGGCCAAAGCGAAGGCGGCGAAAATTGCGGTAGTAACCAATAACTTGCGCATACGGACCCTCAGAAAAGCGAAAAGGGGCCTGTTCTTGCCCCGGCTTCCGGG
>JAAYXS010000421.1 GCA_012515775.1 Phycisphaerae bacterium | reverse complement strand
GCAGGGCTCGGACTCAGCCACGGCTTCTTCCGGGCAATTCACGTCGCAGGGAATCACCTCGTGGATATCGAGCACGTACGTGCCGCACAGCTGAAATCCCTCGACGTCGACGAAATATTCGCCGGCGTTCAGGTAGGCGACGATCTCAGCGGAAGCTCCCATACAGTTATAGGAGGCCCAGCCGATGTCCTGGCCGCACATCTCCGTGCCGACGGCCAGCCAGGTGGGGTTGGTGGTATCCAGGCAGGTGTTGAAGCTCCAGATGCCGTCATGCGGAAGCGTGACGCAGTACACGTGCTCGGGCGTGTCGAAGTAGTGGTCCGGCGGTTGGCAGCGATTGAGCCCGCCGCAGGTGGTGCGCTGCGGCGACGTATACGGGGCGACGACTTCGAAGTCGCAGGCGCTGGGATCCGGACACGGGTCATCTGTGCAGTTCACCCCCTCGTTCCATATGCCGCCGTAAAGGCGGACGCAGTCGAACAGCGTGGTTTCGGCGCAGCTCGGCCAGGGCTCGTAGCAGCAACGGCCAAGGTCACAGCCGGTGCCGATGTTGCTGTCGTGGCGCTCGAGACCGGTCCAGCCGATGCCAATCGTGTCGTAAAGAGTGACGCCGTTGAGGCGGACGGCATACCCCCCGTAAGGGGGCCAGATGCCGTCGCCGCAGAGGTCATAGATGGTGAAGTCGACGCAATCGTCGGCGCCAATGCAGTAATACGCGAAGTAGGTCGCGAAGTCGTCGCTGTACGGACCGCCGGAGTAGATCACCTCGCCGGTATCGTGATCCGTGATGGTCCACGTCGTCTCAGTCGGGTAGCGGTCGGTTCGGATCTCGATTTCGATCATGCTTTCGGGACAACCGCCGCAAGGCGGACTGATGTCCGCGCACAACGTTTCCGCGGTGAAGCGCAGCGGTTCGAGGCAATCCTGAAACAGCACGCTGTCCGCGCAAAGGCTGATGTCGTCATCACAACAGGCGCCGCGGAGTTCCCACGGCTCGCAAGTCATCGTGGCGATGTACTGGTTGAAGCCGTCACAGGGGACGCTCTGGTAATCGTTGGGCGTTACGAGCCACCAGTACGTGCCCGGCAGCGCGTTGTAAACCAGGCTGACCGATTCGCAGTCGGCGGCGATCGCGTACGGAATGAGCAACCCGGTTATCTGATCGCAGGCGGCCACGCCGGGCGTGCGCTGCTCGAAAAGGCCGGTGAACATACCGACGACGAACTCGGCCTCAACGGTGAAGGTCATGGTCGTCGGCTCGTCGACGGTGATCTCGAACCAGTCGGTGTCGCGCGTTCCGGCATACGCGAAAGTCGTGCCGCAAATGGTCTCGCCGCAGGTCAGTGGCTCAAACTGCGGCACAGGCAGGTTGCAGCCATCGTTAGTCAGCTCGCCGCAGCTTTCGCTTTCCGGCACCGCTTCCGGCGGGCAGTCGAGGTCGCACGGGAAGCTCTCCGTGACGTTGAACTCGATACAGAATTCGTGCGCCGGAGCGATGTAGACCGGAATCCGCACCGTGGCCGGACCGGGCAACTGAAGCCACCAGATCTTCGGGTGCAACCTGCCGTCCCCACAGTCGTTCCACTGGTAGGCGCCGACGACTGCGGCTTCGCAATCGGTACAGTCGTTGTAGTAGACGATTCCGACCGTATCCGCCGACATGTCGATCGGGCCGGGGCAGTAGTCGGTCACGAGATCGTTGAACGCGTACGGCAGCTCGACCTCATACCACACGGCGTCCCAGTCAAGGAAACCGGGGCAGTCGATCGTCGCGTCCACGTTCGTGCCGCAGACCGTGACGGGATATGGGCCGGTCACGGCGAACGCGTTCTCACAAAGGTCGTTGGCCGGCACGTCGCGCGATTGCGCCAGTGCGGCGCTGGCGGCGATCAGGCCGGTGCACAGGAAAACGATGCCAAGTCCAATAATTTGCCTCTTTCGTTGCATTTGCGCATCTCCTATGTGTTCCTCAGCCTTAGGGTCCGAAAACACGGCGCTCCCCAAGTTCGAGATTCCCAGAATGGGAAAGCTCTAGATAAACGCGCAGGTGGCGCCTCACTCCAAACGCATATTACCGATATCACATTTGCCATGCAAGAGCTTTCTTGAAAAAATTCATGAAATTGCGCTTGAATCTTTTCAAGAGTATGGGTGTAATGACTAATGTTTACAAAGAGCAACAGGCGCCACGGCCCGGAAGCGGTTCCGGAGACGCTCATTGGAGCCCAAAAGGCCGAATAGAAGCCCAACGAAGCCGGTATTAGCCCCAGAGAAGCTAGTATGAGCCTGCCAAAATCACTCGAAGACGAAGCCCAGCGGGTGCTCCCCCTGGTGCGCGCGGCGTTTCTGTCCGTTCTCGACTCGATACCGGCGCGGCCGCGGCGGGCGAGTGAAATCTGTCGCGAGCTCGGAATCAGCCAGACGTTAGCCTGGCGCATCGTGCAGGTTGCGGACGGGGGTGACCCGTTTGCGGCCGTGCGCTACGTACCCGGCGAGTCGGCGGTGGAGACCTTTCTGGGGGCCGCGCAGGCCCACGGCGCTCCGCTGGAGGCGTTGGAGCGCGCTCGCTCTGCTGTGGCGCAGTTTAAGAAACTCGTGCGGGACCATGCCGGCAACCGCCGGTCGCTTGAATTGATGATGGCCGGCCTGGCACGCAGTGGGCGCGCCGAGGCGGACCTGCCGTATCGCAAGGAGGGGTTCCGCTGCGCGAGCCATACGTGGGGAATCCAGGTTCAGACGCATATTCGCACGGCGCTGCTGTATCCGGGATCGCGCGACGACTGTGTGCACATCGCGCACGTGCATGGCTACTACAACTTGCGCCGGGTGCGCCCGGAGGCCCGTTGGGTTCTGGCCCGTCGTTACATGATGACGGAGGATGGCGCGGCACATCGCGTCCCCGTTTCCGAGCCGATCGCCCCGGAGTTTGCCCTGGAGAATGGCTTTCCGCTGCTGCGGCCGTTCTGTTCGGATCCTCCGCCGGACATTCAGCGCGTTCCTGGTCCCGGGAATGCGATCGACGATGTGTGGACGAAGGGGGCGGTCGG
>JAAYXS010000420.1 GCA_012515775.1 Phycisphaerae bacterium | reverse complement strand
TTGCCGGCCTTGGCGGCCTCGAGCGCCATTTGGTACAAGCGGGCGTGGACGGCCTCGGCCTTGACCGCGAACTCCATCATGCGTTTGCAACGGTGCTGCTCGCGCTGCGCCAGCTCGACCATGGGCGGATACATTTCGGTGTACTCGTACGTTTCGCCGTCGATGGCCGCTTGGAGATTCTGGGCCGTGTTACCGATGCCGTCCATTGCCGCCAGGTGACCTTTGGCATGGATGCTCTCGGCCTCCGCGGTAGTTCGGAAAAGCCGGGCAATGTTGGGGAAGCCGTCCTTTTCGGCCTGTTGGGCGAACGCCATGTACTTGCGGTTGGCCTGACTTTCGCCGGCGAAGGCCTGTTTAAGATTTTCGAGCATGGTTGACATAGGTTTTCCTTTAGCTGCCCTAAGAACCGGGTGGGCCCGCGACTCCGCGGTCGCGGCGAATTTTATTCGCGGCCTGCAAAGGATGAAAGTCGACCTGATCGTCTCGTTCACGCGCCGCTATCGATAACGAATCACCTGCCGTCAAGGTGAATGGCGGCCGGCTGTTGAAATCGCAAAGCACCCGCGGCGGCGTGCGCGTGCGCTACACCAGCTCAACTTGCCCCGGCACCGGCACCGGGCATAGCGGACAATCGCCCATCTTGAACTCGGGCGGGCAGAGGTTCAGCTTTGACGCGTTCATGGCCCAATCCCACGACAGCTCGCGCCCGGTATACGCCGACATGCGTCCCATGACGGCGGTCATCGTGCTCTCGGCCACGCAGCGGCCTTCGTTCAGCGGCTTGCCGTTGCGGATGCTGGCGATCAGATCAACGTGCTCCTGCACGTACGGGTTGGTCTCGTCGCCCTGGTGTTCGTACACGAGCTTGCCGCGGCGGAAAATCTTGCCCTCGCCCGGAACGGCTATGCCGCGCGTGCCGACGATGCGCTCCGTTACGCGCGTGGAAGCTTTATCAATCTGGCGGCACATGCTGAAGATGCGCGCGCCATTGGGATACTCATACTCGACCGCGAAATGGTCGTAGACGTTGCCCCACTCAGGAGCAGTTCGCGCCTGACGACCGCCCTCGCCGAACGCCTTGGCCGGCGTCTCCCCCAAAGCCCAGTTCATGACGTCCAGGTTGTGGACGTGCTGCTCCACGATGTGATCGCCGGAGAGCCAGCAGATGAATAGCCAGTTGCGGATCTGCCACTCCATGTCGCAGCACTGCTTGGCCTGGTATTTCTCCCAATTGGTTTTGGCGCGCTCGTGCCACAGCCCCTCCTGGTTCCAGTAGCACTGCCCGCCGACGATGTCGCCAATCTCGCCATTTCGCACGCGCTTCATCACTTCCAGGTAGCGGGCTTGATGGCGGCGCTGCGTGCCGGCGACTACCGACAGGCCGTTCTGGTTCGCCAGCTCCGAGGAGGCGATTACCGAGCGCACGCCGACCGGATCGACCGCGACCGGCTTCTCCATGAATACGTGCTTGCCGGCCTCGATGGCCGCTTGAAAGTGCAATGGGCGAAACGCGGGCGGAGCGGCCAGGATGACCAGGCTGACGTTGGACTCCAGCACGCCCTTATACGCATCGAAGCCGCTGAAGCAGCGCTCCTCGGCGAGCTGAACCTGCGAGCCCGCCTCGTATAACTTGCGGCGGCTTTTTTCGAGTTGGTCGGCGAACAGGTCGCCCAGGGCCACGATCTCCACGCCCGGATCCGCCTTCATGCAGTCTATTGCAGCGCCGGTGCCGCGTCCGCCGCAGCCGATCACGCCCACGCGAATCTTCTCCGGCACCCGGTGACTCGTAATCACAGCCGGGCCCGTGCGTCTTGTGTTCACAGCACACCCGCCGGTCAGCGCGGCGGCTGAGAGAGCCGCAGAAGTCTGAAGAAACTGGCGGCGCGAGAACGGCCGGTTGGCTGGGGCGTCGGAGTGGTTTGGTTGCGTCATGATGCGGATCTC
The DNA here is from genome assembly GCA_012515775.1 of Phycisphaerae bacterium. Classification (GTDB taxonomy): domain Bacteria; phylum Planctomycetota; class Phycisphaerae; order UBA1845; family Fen-1342; genus JAAYXS01. The sequence goes on along the minus strand of JAAYXS010000420.1, from coordinate 2,013 downwards.
AGTTGTTAGTTGTTAGTTCTCAGTTTTGGTCCTATTGTTCGTAACTGACTACTATGGACTGTTAACTATGCCTCAAAGTCGTCGCAGGCGCGATAGGCGTCAATGACCGCTTGTTCACCTTCGCGGCTGTTGGTCGCCTTCCCATGTTCCATTCCCACCACGCCTTGGAAGCCTTTGGCGTGCAGATGGCGAAAGATTCTGTGGTAGTTGATTTCCCCGGTGCCGGGCTCACAGCGACCGGGGTTGTCGCCGACCTGCACATAACCGATTTCGCTCCAAGCCTGATCCAGATTAGGGATGAGGTTGCCCTCGGTCACCTGCTGATGATACAGGTCGTCGAGTATCTTGCAGGATGGACTGTTGACGGCCCGGCAGATGCGGTAAGCCTGGCTGATCCGCGTGAGAAACAAATTCGGATGATCGCGCCAGTTGAGCGGTTCGAGCACCATTACCAGACCCGCGGGCTCGCACACCTCGGCGCACACTTTGAGATTATCGATGACGTTTACAGTCTGGTATTCCCAATCCACGCGCGGATCGAAGCACCCCGGAACAACCGTACACCACTTGGCATTGACGCGCCGGGCTACCTCGACCGCGGACTTCATCTGCGCCACCAGCCCGCGGCGCATTTCGGCGTCGTCCCTTACGAACGTCGGCGCGTTGAAGCTGCCACAGGCCACAAACACGCCCATAATCAAGTTGAGCCGCTCCATGGCACTGGCGATCTTTTCCTGCTCTTCCACCGGGCGGCCGGCCATTCCATTGTCCTCGAAGGCCGTGAAGCCCTGGTCGGCCGCGAATTTCAGTTGGTCGACCAAATCGTCTCCGGCCAGGTGCCGAAAAAGCCCGAAATGTGGAGCGTAATTGAGCTTGAAACACTGGCCGCGTTTGGGTTGCGGCTGCCGCAGTCCGGCTGTGGCCAGGGTCGCCGACGCGGTCACGCCTGCCACAGCGCTCGCCAGGAAAGTGCGACGATTCACCGATCCGCCTCCGTTTAACGCTGAGGGTAACGTACGCGAAGCAGCGTAAAGGCGTCACCAGCGGTGGTCAAGCGGAAACGTTGTTTGGCGCTTAATAGCGGAAAACCGCCTGGCCCGATGCCGTTTCGATTGCGCGGTTATTGGCTGACTTCAGGCTTCGACATCGATGTGGCCGGGGTCCGAACCGGAATCGGCCGCATCGGGCGTATCGGTGGAGGCAGATTCCTGCTCTTCGGCGAAAGGGCGGCCCTGGCTGCCGGTGCCTTCTGCGTCCGTGAAGACCTGGCCGTCTTGGTCTTCATTATCGATCACGTTGTGCAGGCTATCGGCGAAGGGTGTAGCGCCCGCGCGGCGGGCCTGGTCGGCGGTTTCCTTGACGTTGTGAGCGCTGGACTGGTGCTGGGCCCCCTGTGTTCCAGTGATGGAAGTCAGCCAGTTGGGCGGGATGGCAGTCACAGCCGAACTCTCTACACGGGTTCAGTGTAAAACTCCCGGCGCCGGGCCTGAAGCTGGTTTCGCAAGCGCGCCAGAATGGCGGAGTGCATCTGGCTGACGCGTGATTCCGAGAGATCGAGCGTTTCGCCGATCTGCTTCATGGTCATTTGTTCGTAGTAGTACAGCACCACGATCAGCCGTTCGGCGCGGTTCAGGCCGCGCGTGACGAGGTCGCGCACGTCGCGTTTCTGGGCCTCGATGACGGGATCGCTGCTCTGGTCGTCCGGCACCACGTCGATTTCGAACACGTCGCGATCTGAGTCGCTGTTGGCGAATTTGCGGGAAATGGAAATCAAAGACACGGTGCTGGCGTCGCGCATCATCTTGTCAAATTGCGGACGGGTCATGCCCAGGCGGTTGGCGATCTCGTCCTCGCTGGGAAGCCGGCCCAGCTCGACTTCCAGCGTACGCGTGATGTCCGCCAGCTTGTGAGCCCTATGGCGGACCAGGCGCGGCACCCAATCCATGTTGCGCAGCTCGTCCAGAATGGCGCCGCGGATGCGCGGTGAGCAGTACGTCTCAAATTTCACGCCGC
>JAAYXS010000059.1 GCA_012515775.1 Phycisphaerae bacterium | reverse complement strand
TCTGCCCGGCTTGCGGCTACATCGAGTTTGGGCGTCCAAGCACGCCCTGCCCGATCTGCGGCGCCAAGCCCGAGAAGTTTGTTCTAGTCTAATGGCGAATGGTCTGCTCGCCCGCCGGCATGGCCGGCGGGTGACGCAGCCTTGATCGCTTCGTGACAGGCAAGGCGCGCGGCTTCGGACAGAGGCCACTCTGCTGCCGCGCGCCAGTCAACCCTGAGGGGGGTAACCCGGCGGGGCCTCATTCAATGCTAATTGTGCCGGAACCGGGGGCCGCTCCGCTGACGAGTGTTCCGGTGGCCGGGTCATAAACACTTTCGCCGGCAGCAGTTTCGATCGTAATGACCAACGTGTTTGCCGTGCAATCCAGGCCGTCGGTGGCAGGGTGTACCAGGCGGATGGTGTTGACTATATCGCCCGAAAAGGCGTGTTCCGGAGGCGCGCCCGTACCGGTGAGCACGACATTGCCGGGTTCTGTATACGAATACACGTCAGACACGGCGAAGTAATCATTTGCATAAAAAGGCACGCCATCCAACGGCGCCAGAGCGGATACTGCGATTACGTCGCCGCATTTGACAGCTCCGGTAGCGACGCCGCCGGGGGCCACGACCACTGATTCTGTAACGGTGATGGGCGGGTAGCCAACGTCGCCATAGAACATGTCCATATCGGGCAGCGGCGGCGCGTCCATTGCGGACGTCAGCACGACACGGGCTGCGGCCGGAGTGTTGTTTACGACGCGGACAGCCACGCTCGGACCGTTCTCAAACTCTTCTTGCGCTTGTGCGACCTGGGCGTCGTAGTTCTGCCAAGCCCTGATTTCCTCGGAACTGGGCAGAAGATCGCTGTACGCGCCGAGGGCGCCAAGAGGATCGACGCACGCCGTCGAAGACAGCAGCAAAGCTACGCCAATTAGGGTTGTGCTCGCCAGCAACCGTTTTGACATTGATCTTCCTCCTTTCCTAATGCTGGAATGGGACAGCATTGCCGGTTTACAACATAGCACAGGGCCAGCAGCGCGGCTTCTCGCGGCGTCCGCCGAGCGCCGTCGCCATCGGCGCGGCTACAGCGGGATAGACCGTCCGCGCTCCACGGCCAGACGCTCCACGGCGTGCGAATCGACCTCGATCCCCAGGCCGAAGTCCGGGCGCGGCGCGATTCGTCCGCGGCGGCCGAAACGGATTGGTCGCCGCACGACGTCTTCCCTCAGCAGAAGCTTCCCGAAGGCCCCCTCCACGAACCGCACGGCCGGGCAGGTTTCCAGAAAGCCGACTGCCGCGGCGCTGAGGATGCTCGTTTCGCCCACCAGGCAGCCAAGCTGCACGTTCACCCCGGCGGACAGCGCCAGCCGGGCGATGCGCAGCGCCGGCAGCAAGCCGCCGTTCTTTGCCAGGCGGATGTTGAAGACGCGCACGCCGCCGCCGTCGATCAGCCGCTGCGCGTCGTTGAGCGTAATCAGCGACTCGTCGGCGATCAGGTCGCACTTGGTCTGTACGGCCAAGTCCGGCAGGTGTGCATCGTCGTGGTCGCTGAGCGGCTGCTCGATCGCGGACACGCCGTTCCCTTCCAACAGTGGCAGGGCGTCCTCCGCTTCGGAAAGCGTCCAGCCGCTGTTGGCGTCGACGCGCAGGCTAACCTGGCCGCGGTCGATCGATCCGCGCAAGACGCTATAGGCCCATTCCAGCCGCTGCTCCCAGCCCTCGATCGCCACTTTCAGCTTGAAATCCCGCAGTCCGTACCATCTCTGAAGATGCAGCAGGGCGGTTAACCGGCGGCGCGTGCGACCAACCACGATTCCCGAGTAACGGGCCGTAGACAAACACCCCGGCGCTCCGAAACCGGTCAGACCCATCCAGCCGGCCACGTCCGCCGGCCGCCGGCGGAACACCTTCCCTGCCAGGTCCAGCAGGGCCAGCTCCACCGCCGCCCGCGCCGCCGTAACGATCCGCCCTGAAAACTGCGTTGGCAGAGCCGCGATGCACTCGAGCGCCTCGGCAAACGATCGCGGGGCGAAGCTGGCCAGCCGCGGCACGAACAGGTCGGCGATGTCCTGCACGACCGAGCCGGCGCTCTCCCCCGTCACGTATGTTCGCGCCAACGTCTCACCGTAGCCGACGTAGTGGGCGTACGGGGCGGCGGCCGAAATTTGCAAAACAATCGGATCCGCCACTTCGCGAACGGCCGC
>JAAYXS010000419.1 GCA_012515775.1 Phycisphaerae bacterium | reverse complement strand
GTGGCGCCGACCAGCTTGAAGACCCCAAAGTTTCCGACGATTTCGGCCAGTTCGGCGTGTTGGGCCGCCTCAGCGGGTGTCCAGGCTCGCAGAAATGCGCAAACCGCGGAGAAGGCGGGGTCGCCAATCTCGGCTTCGATTGCCAGGTGACGCTCGCGGAACGCGGCGAAAACCTCTGCCGTACGCTGTGGCTTCGGATCATCCGGCTTGAACCCCAAAAGGTATTGAGAGGTGTCCCAGAGGAAGCCGGGATTCAAGCCCGACCCGGACGACTTGGCCTGTCCAGGTACCTTCATTATTTGCGGGACCCAACGATTGTCTCTGCTCTGGCGAGCGTCCTGAAACGCATGCAGGCGCCCGTCGGCGTGCAACACCACGATGAAGCTGATCTTCTGGAGGCTGTACCCAAACGGCGGCACTTCGGCCGCGGGATCAGCCGCCAAACGGTCATAGTAGGCGCACAATTCGCGGATCATTGCCGCACCTCCGCCGCGGCAAACGGCGGCACGTCCATAATCCCGTCCTGCATGACCGCCTCGAAGAAGCGTGCCGTCATGCCATGCGCGAAGTCGATGTCGTGCAGCATGAAACCCAGGCTACGATTCCCCGCCGGCGTTCCGGCCAACTCCGATTTCGGCGGTTCGCCTTCTACCCAGGCGAACTGGCAATCGAATTCGCGACAGCCCAAGTAAGGACGGTGAAAACACTGCCCCTTTTCCGCCCTGCGCTTGAACATCTCGAAGTGCTTACAGGGCGCGTCGTCGCCTCCTAATACGTCAAAGTGTCCCTCAATGACGTAGTCCACATCGCGGAGCACGGCCGCTGCGCGTTGCTGGCGATCTTCCTCAATGTACAGCGCGAGCTGGCCATTGCCGGCGCGCATGGCCTTCTCAACCGTACCGGCCGGTATCTTGCTGCCGACCTCGTTCCGGCGGATGTTTGTGAATCGCACCGGCTTCAGCACGTGCAGCCGGTCGATTACCCATCTTATCTGCGGCTTCCAGTAGATCGCTTCCAGGATGCCGCGGGCGGCCGACGGAGTGATCACGTCGTAGCTGACGCGCTCAACCTTGTTTTCCGGGCGTGTGAAGCAGGCGTAAGGTCCCCACGCTCGGAGACGGACACCGTAGTTCATAAGTGTTCTACTCCTTTCCCTGTGTGGAATTGCATGTGTGGCTCTGCAGAGAACTGGGGCGCGAAAACGCCCGGTGGGGCCCGCGCCATTTGCCGTTGCGCACTAGACATAGAGGTCACCAGGCGCATAGGGAATATCACCCATGCGCAAGCCGAGATACCGGTCGTAGGCGGCTGGATTGTCGAGCAGCCATAGCCCAGTGGGTCCGGCGCTGACCGCACCACTGCTGTGGAGAGCGGCCAGCTCGTGCTCATAGACGCCCACGCAGTAGCGCTGAAGTTGGCGAAGCAACATCCTGTCCGGGTGGCCGCGGCCGGATCGCAACTTTTCGAGCAGGGCGCAACCCCGACGGCCGTACGGTACGACTACGTGTACCTGGGTATCTCTAATGAAACGGTAGTCTCTGGCCGCCTCCCTGAATTGAAAGTGCCAACCGTGTCTACCCTTTGTAAAATACTTCATTATTTCGTACTGGTCCAGAGCGTTGCCGCGCTGCCAGTAGTGCAGACGGAAGTAGTGCTCGATGGCTTCAAGGCTGAGTGGGTCGCTATGGCACGACCGGACTTCGGCGGCCACGTCTGCCGCGGGGCGCAGCTCGCGAAACGGCGGCACCTGGGTGTCGAACAAGAACACTTCGCCGTGTTGCAGCCGGCCTTCCCGGTTGCAGCGGCCGGCGGCCTGGGCGATGCTGTCCAGGCCGGCCGGGGCCCTGTATACCACCGGGAAATCGATATCGACGCCGGCTTCTATTAACTGCGTGCTCACAACCCGGCACGGCGCGCCAGCGAGCAGTCGTCTGCGGATTGCATTAAGCACGCTGCTGCGGTGAGCGGCACACATCCGCGTGCTGAGGTGGAACGCTCCCGCGACCTCTTGCCCGCGAAGCAGTTCAAATAAATTGGCGGCATGTCCACGAGTGTTAACGATACACAGCACCTGCTTGTGCTGGCCGAGCCTGGTGGCCAAAGCCTCGTCGGCCAACAAGCCGAGTTGCTGAACGTTCACGCGCCGTAGGCGCGCGAAAAGACTTTCGGTATCGGGGACGATCTCGCGCACACCGTTCAAACCCGCGGGAAAGTTTAGCCGCTCTTGAATTGCTGGCTGCGTGGCCGTACAGAGCACGACGGTGCAGCCGTAGTTGCGGCACAACTCCGTGAGCATGGCGAGTGTCGGTTTCAACAGTTCAACCGGCAGCGCCTGCGCCTCATCCAGGACGATGACGCTGCGGGGTATGCGGTGCAGTTTACGGCAGCGCGCCGGCTTGCTCGCGAACAGCGATTCGAAGAGTTGGACGTTGGTTGTGACCACTATAGGTGCGTCCCAGTTCTCGGCAGCCAGGCGGGCCTCGAGGGTGTCATCGTCCGGGTCGAGATTGCTGTGGTGCTCAAGAATCACGCCCGGACCGCATTGAGCCAGTGCCTCACGGAACACCCGCGCGTTCTGCTCGACGATACAGGTAAAGGGAATTGCGTATATCACTCGCCGGAGGCCGTGCCGGGTTGCGTGTTCCAAAGCAAATGTCAGGGAGGACAGCGTCTTGCCGCCACCTGTCGGCACCGTCAATGAAAACAAGCCTGGCTGCCATTCGGCAGCGCTTCGGCAAGCCTCTAAGACGGCCGCCCGGGAGCGATTTACGGGTGAATCAGGAACGTGTGCGTAGCGCTGCGTCAGATATGCGGAGAGGGCGTCCCGTAGTTCGTGCATCGTGACCGGCGGCCGTACCCGGGCCGCGGTGCGATCGCCGTTCATCCAGGCCTCGGTTGCCAAGTAGTCTGCGTCTACCAGGCAGGAATACAGCATCCGACAGAACACCGAGAGTTGAAAGGCCGCTTCGGCGCCGGCCAGTTTAAAAGGAGGATCAGGCCGACGTTGTTCAAGGATTGCCTGCGGTGCTGCGGTGATTCGTCTAGTAGCCTCTTGGTTCTCCAGGCGCGTCACCAACCCCGCCCCGCCGCCGGTTGGGTCAACATTGTCCAACAACCCACCGTGGTGGCCGGCTATACAGTAGGCCAACAGTCGCCCGATTTCTTCGCCCAGTTGGTTGACGGCGTGCCGCGCCCCGGCCGTCGAATGGTCCACCCGGGGCGCGGAACGGGCCGCCGGCCCGCTGGCCTTTTCCCAACGCAGTCGAGCCTGAAATTCGGCCGAATACTTCCCCAGATCATGCCAGAGCCCGAGCAGCCGACCCCACGCACCGGCGCCGAATGCGTCGGCAAACCCCGCGGCTCCAGCGAAGTCTTCCCCGCCTTCTGCCACTTTGCGAAGGTGATCTTCAAGCGGTTCCCATTCATTTTCTGGCGCACCGTCGCGTGTGTGCGCGTAGAACATGGTTTTAGACCCTCTGATTGGTCGCAGACAAGTGCTTCAGGAACTGCCTGGGCGACCCAGGGAGATTGCGACATTGTAATCAGCCGAAGGCTTATCACCAAACGAAGCGCCGGCGGAAGCAGGCGGAGTCAGCCGCGAAGCACGAGACAACGACCCGCCCCAGCGTTCCCGCCTGTCGCGAATGCGACGACGCCACCTGCCCCGCGCTGGAGGTTCACCGTGTGCAATCCGGCCGCAAATGCTGCCCCGCCAAAAACTTGCGTAAGTACGGGTTGCTTAAGGGTCAAACGCGGAAGGGGCGGGTCATGGGGCGGAAAAGACGCCCCCAACGGGATTCGAACCCGTGTCGCGGGCTTGAAAAGCCCGTGTCCTAGGCCTCTAGACGATGGGGGCAGGCCGCGTTGCAAAAGGTCCATACTACGGCCGGCTCGCGGCATGGTCAAGGCGGGCGGTTAACCCGAGGCCGAAGCGCAAGCGAGGGCAACCGGTTCCCCGATCCGAGCCCGCAGGCAAACGTGGAACCTGAGCAATTGGCAGCGCTCTGGTCACATTCCGGCTCGACACGAGCCGGCTCTGCTACTCAGCGCGCACACGCGGTTTATTCGACGCCAGCTCGCTCAGCGCGCCGGCCGCAGTAGCGGGCGATTGATGCCCGCGATCG